>DMBA01000249.1 GCA_003446315.1 Ruminococcus sp.
GCGCAGCAATTCACAAATTAACGGACAATCTTAAGTTGTTGGGATTGTTGGGGAAGCGCCCCATTTCAAATCCATCGAAGATACCGATACAATCAGTGGGTTGTCAGCCGATCAGTTCGGTATAATTTCCGAGCAGCGTAAACGAATCGCAGCTATGTTCCAGCTCGCAGAGCAAGCCAAGCACGCCTTCCTGATGCAGATTGCACTCCAGATCCATAAAGAAACGATATGCAAAATTGGTTCCGGGAATCGGAATGGATTCCAGTTTTACCATGTTGATGCCAAGCGCGGAGATCTTTGCGATCATCTGATACAGCGCACCGGGGGAGTTTGCACAATTGACCAGAATGCTCAGGCGATCAGCACCGGCATAGAATTCTGCACCCTTTGTGATACACAAAAAGCGCGTATCATTGTTAGATTCGTTCTGGATCTCATCCATCAGGACACTCAAACCATAGAGTTTTGCACAGGCATCACCGGCAATCGCTGCAACGCTCTTATCATGCGCTTCTGCGGCACGCTGGGCGGCATGCGCCGTGCTGGTGCAGGGAATCACATCGACATCCGTCAGCCCCGAGATAAATTTGCTGCACTGTCCCGCAGCCTGCTCATGCGTATAGATCGTTTTGATATCCGAGAGCTTTGTATGCTTCTGCGTCAGCAAAACATGCCGGATCAGCAGACGCACACTCCGCACAATCGTAATATCCGGCTCCCGCAGCAGATCATAAACCTGACGAACTGCACCGTGTACACTGTTTTCAACAGGTAAAATACCGAATTTGCACAGTCCGGCTTTCACTGCCTGCACAACTGCCGGAAAACCGTCCATGAAAATGATATCGCCCTTCGGAAAAAGCCGATCGGCAGCAGCACCCGCATGGCTGCCTTCCACTCCCGAAACCGCAATGCGTCCGGATTGCGGGAAAACATTCTGCTCATGAGCGCACATCGCCGCAACTCTTGCCGCAACATTGGTTGCAGGAATCAGTCTGGCTGCCTGCCGTGCACGGGAAAGCTCCAGCATCATGCGAAAAAGCTGGTGCGCAGCATCGCCGTATTCAGCACCCGCTTTTTCCCGCACGCGCATCAGAATCTCACGTTCCCGCACCGGATCATACAGCGGACGGGACGGGTCTTTTTGCTTGATATCTGCAACAATGTCAATCAATGACATGCGCTGTGTGAATAAATCAAGCAGTTGACTGTCAATGCTGTCAAGCTGTTTTCTTACCTCTGGAAGTTCCATTTTTCTTCTCCTATCATAATAACAATTTCAAGGCGGAAAAGTCCCATAAAATTCGAATTTTATTCATCAGGATGTATGTTTTTTATCCCATTCTATATCGCCGGTGCCGTTATCCAGAAAAAAGCTGCATGCATCCGAAATCGAACGGAATCCTTTCAGCGTTCCCACCGTATAAGAAGATTTTTCCTGATATGCTTCCTGATTGTTCAAAAGCCGGATCGTAAACCGGATCTGATTCCATTGATATGCAGCAGCAGAATTCTGAAATGCCGTGATCTGCACCGGATCAATCTGACCGGTCGCAGAATTCCCCGGCGGCAGGTCAATTTCAACATTCCACATCGGATTGCTTTGCAGAAGTGCAGATGCAGTCGTACCGGTTGAAAATGTTTCGCAGAAATCCAGATCCGGATTGACGCTGCAAAAAACTTTGCAATCGCCGAGTGTCTGCGATGCAACGCTGCATATATAATCGGCACAGGGCTGCGCAAGACAATATGCCGTGTAATTATCCGTATAAGAAATGCCGTCGTCCTTATCATACCGGCGCACACGGATATCTGCATTCGGATAATTCGTGGAATTGACACTGATCTCCGAATAATCATTTGTGCCGTCCCGATAAGCACGCCACGAGAAAATATCGCCCGGATACTTCTCCTGCAAATAAAGAATGCTCTCATCGCGTGCGTTTTCCAGATTCCGTATTGCGCATCCGTTCATCATCAGACCGGATGCACAACACAGCATCAAAATCATCGTTTTTGCTGCAATTTTATGTTGTATCATCATCGTCAGACTTTCCGTAAATCAAAATTCATTGTCACAAAGCAGCGTATCCAGCACGACCAGTGCAGCGGCTGCTTCAATGACCGGAACGGCACGCTGCGCAATGCAGGGATCATGCCGCCCTTTGATCTCAATGACAGTGTTTTCCGGCAAACTTCCGTACTTGATGGTTTCCTGTGGCTTGCCGATAGACGGTGTCGGTTTGATGCAGACACGGAAGCACACGGGCATACCGGTCGTGATGCCGCCGAGAATGCCGCCGTTGCGGTTAGTTTTTGTACGGATATTGACCCCATCGTCGGTGTAAAAGGGATCATTTGCCTGCGAACCGCGCATCTGCGAAAGGGCAAAACCATCGCCGAATTCCACGCCCTTGACAGCGGGAATGCCGAACAAAACCTTCGAAAGACGGCTTTCAATCCCGTCAAACATCGGGTCACCGATACCGGCGGGCAGTCCGATGACCATGCATTCGATCGTGCCCCCGACCGAATCCGCATCTGCACGCGCAGCAAGAATCTCCTGCTGCATTTTTTCGCCGCATGCATCAGAGATCACAGGGAATTCCTTATTTGCGATATCCGCAAAAAGACAATGATCCGGCTCCATCGGGAAGGGTTCGTCCGTGACCGTTCCGACAGATGAAAGATGCGCACCTATGTAGATTTCGTTACCTGCAAGAATCTGCTTTGCAATACCGCCGGCAGCACAGATCGGTGCCGTCAGCCGACCGGAAAAATGCCCGCCGCCGCGCATATCGACATCTTTTCCCCACTTGCAGGCTGCGGTAAAATCAGCATGGGACGGGCGGGGTGTATCGGCAAGATTATTATAATCGCCGGAGCGCGTATTGGTATTTGCGATCCGGATACAAACCGGAAAACCGGTCGTTCTGTTCTCAAAAATACCGGAAACAAATTCCGGCACATCAGGCTCTTTGCGGGCAGTCGAGAGCGCATTCCGACCGCCCTGCCGCCGTTCCATAAAGCGCATCAGCTCGTCAAAATCAATATGCTTGCCGGCAGGCAAACCCTCGATCAGTGCGCCGATGCCGTTTCCGTGCGATTCGCCGTAAACGGAAACGCGAAGCTGATCCCCAAAACAAGATGCCATAAACTACTCCTTTCGCAGGCAATATTATTCAAATTCTGCGATACCGCCGAGTGCACGGTAATCATCAAAGAAAGCCGGATATGATTTATTGACCGCTTCTGCACCGATAATCCGGACAGGCGCTTTGCAGCGGAGCGCTGCAATCGCTGCTGCCATTACAAGCCGATGATCGTTTTTCGCATCAACAATTCCGCCGGAAAGCTGTCCGCCGTACACGGTCAACCCATCCGGAAGCTCATCTGCTTTTCCGCCGATCGCACGCAATAATTCAGCCGTAGCGGACAGTCTGTCCGATTCTTTTAAGCGAAGCCGTTCGGCATTCCGAAAATGGCTGATCCCATTGCCAACTGCTGCACGAACTGCAAGAATCGGAAGCAAATCGGGGATTTCTTCCATAGATACGTCAATTTCGTCTAATGTTCCACATGAAACAATCTGAGATTTGTCAGATTCTGTAATATTTGCACCGCTGTTCGCTAAAATCGTCTGAATCGCTTTATCTCCCTGAATGGAATCTGCATACAGACCATTCACCGTAATGGATACATCCGGCTGAATGGCACCGGCAGTCAACCAAAAAGCCGCATTTGACCAATCGCCGTCAACATATAAATCATGCGGAAATTGCAGCTTCTGCTTTCTTTTTATATTATAGGAAAGCAATCCGTTTTCTTGTTTCACGTCAATTTGAATGCCAAAAATCCGAAGCGTATCCAGCGTCATCTCAACATAAGCAGCAGATTGCAAAGCAGTTGTCAGGTGAATTTCGCTGTCCGATTCACAAAGCGGAAGTGCCATCAGCAAACCACTTAAAAACTGCGAGCTTACATTTCCGGCAATCTGATATAGACCGCCTGTGAGCGAACCTTTTGCGAAAAGCGGTATCTTTTGATTTGAAAACTGTACGCCATGCGCGGACATTTCTTGTACTAAAATATCAATCGGACGCTCCGGAAGCCGTCCGGAACCGGTCACATGAATATCATTGCATACTGCCATTGCAACCGGTAACAGGAAACGAAGTGTCGACCCGCTTTCGCCGCAATCCATTTCTGCATGTGATTGCCGCACGATCGGTGTGATTTTCAACCCCTTTTCACAGGGTACAATGTCCGCACCAAGTGCCTGTAAGCATCGAATCGTAGCAGCAATATCATCACAAAATGGAGCTTGAAGCGGCAGAATCCCACCGTTATCTGAAAGCGCTGCACAAATCAATTTTCTGTGCGCATCAGATTTAGACGGAATTGCTGCAATTTTACCGCATAAACAAGCGGGTTTACAAACGACATTCATACCTGTTCCCCCAATCCGTCAGCAAACAATCCCTCGAGTGCCGAGATCGGGATTTTCTCCATTCTGCATCGTCCGATCGTTTCAGGAATGATAACAGTGATATCTTTTGCCGCTGCTTTTTTATCCAGCGTCGCAATTTTTGAGAGTTCTTTTGCAGTAAATGCACTGTCGGTCGGGAGATGATTTCGTTTTAGCGTATTGATAATGCGCGTACCTTCGTCATTTTTCATGATACCGCGTTTGACGGCAGCGCGTGTAACGATTGCTGTGCCGATGGCAACAGCATGTCCGTGAGAGATTGCAAAATTGCTGAGTAATTCGATTGCATGCGCTGCGGTGTGCCCTAAATTCAACAATTTTCTGACCCCGTGTTCCTGCGGGTCTTCCGTTACGATCTTCGATTTATAAGCAACAGCGCGGGAAATGATTTCTTCCGCATCATTCTCCGGATCACCGGTTTCGTAGATTGCAAACAGTTCCGGATCACCGAGAATCCCTGTTTTAATGGCTTCTGCTGCACCATCTGCCAATTCATGCGGTGTCAGAGATTTTAATGTATTAATATCGCAATAAACGGCAGCCGGCTGATGGAACATGCCAGCCAAATTCTTTCCGTGTTGCAGATTGATAGCCGTTTTTCCGCCCACAGACGCATCGACAGCAGATAAAAGTGTGGTCGGAATCTGCACAAAACGGATTCCGCGCAGATAACAGCCGGCTGCAAATCCGGTCAAATCGCCGATGACACCACCGCCCAGCGCAACTGCAATATCTGTTCTGGTGAGATGTGCCTCGGCAAACGACTCCAATAATGCGCCGAAAACGGCAATAGATTTGCTGTTTTCTCCGGGTGAAACAACATGTGTGTGCACTTCAAAGCCCGCTAATTTCAACGAATTTACGACTTTTTCAAGATATAACGGTGCGACATTGCTGTCGCTGACGATCATCGCACGGCATGGCGCTGTCAATGCGGCAATCTCTTGTCCGCATGTCTCCAGCAGACCTGTCCCGGTGAGGATCGGGTAACTTTCTCCGTCCGGAGTGGTCAAAATTTGCTTTTTCATAGTGTTCTCCTTTCCGGTGGGTATGGATTGTCAGGCATACCGATTCTTGCGATGATGTCTGTTGTTTTTTATGCTTATATTGCGGAAGACAGGATCAAATAGCCGCGAGATTCAGCGCAATATGATTCTAAAAACCAAGTGGATTCAGTTTCCGCCGGCAGATGC
>DMBA01000019.1 GCA_003446315.1 Ruminococcus sp.
ATGACCGGCGATGAGAAGACCGCGCTGTTCATCATCATCCCGTCCTCGGACGATACCTTCAACTTTCTGGCGGCGATGATGTATACGCAGTTGTTCGATGTTCTCTATGACCGCGCCAATTTCAAGCATGGCGGCAGACTGCCGATTCATGTGCGCTGTTTGTTAGATGAGTTTGCGAATCTCGGCCAAATTCCGCGGTTTGAGGAACTCCTTGCGACCATGCGCTCCATGGAAATCTCGGCAAATGTCATTATCCAGAACCTTTCACAGCTTAAAAAGATGTATAAGGATTCATGGGAGAATGTGCTCGGAAACTGCGACAGCCTGCTGTTTCTGGGCGGTCAGGAGCCGACCATGCTGGAGCATATTTCCAAAACACTCGGCAAGGAAACCATAGACACTCGCTCACAGAACCGGACAAGGGGCAGAAACGGCTCCACATCAGAAAATGACGGCATTCTGGGGCGAGAACTAATGACCGTGGATGAACTCAAGGTCATGAAGGACAATGAATGCATCCTTTTTGTCAGAGGCATTTATCCGTTCTTCTGCAGCAAGTATGTGATCGAAAAGCACCCGAATTATGCGCTTTTAGAAGACTCAAACAAAGCAAATGCGTTCCTGTTAAGCGACATCCAGACGGTGCAATATGCGATAGCAGACGATACAGAAGAAGCGGAGCTGCATACAGAACCGGCCGAGGACGGCGAAACGGCGGATACTGCCGAAACCGATTCTTCTCAACGTGAAGCTGCCCCCGAACAGGATGATGAAGCTGAGCAGTCTGTCACATTGGAGGAGATTCAGAGCATCGGCATACAGCCGCACTCGTACATCGCCGGAAAGCAGATTCCGAAATCTCCGGCAGGCGGCGGCAGCGAACCGGCAAGGCTGGACGAACAGGATACGATCATTACGGCAAAGCCGGAGCTGAAACCGCCCTTTACGGAGGTCTCGGAAATCAGCTATCTCGACGGGTTCGACGATTTTTAATATACAGGAGGAAACGAAAATGAAAATCCGCACATTTATTCAGAACAAAAAGGCTGAGATCTGCACGAATATCCGTGAAGACCTCACGCCGAACCGCAAGCTGTCGGTGGAGCAGCGCGAGCGCAAGACCATGCGCGCTGTCAGCCGCATCACCTGCGGTCTGATGGTCATGTCCATGATGCTCTCCTGCTTCGGTATCACCGCATTCGCTGCCGGTGAGAGAACTGAGGGCGTCGAGACGTTCAACACGGTCGTGCAGTTCATCGTGGACTGGGTGGCGCGTATCGGTCTTGTCATCGCATTCATCGGCGCTGTGCAGTTTGCAATGGGCTTCAAGGACGATTCCGCAGACGGCAAGACCAGAGGTCTGATGTGCCTTGCATCCGGCTTCATCGTGTTCGCCGTCGCCAAGGCATACGATATGTTCACGCAGTAATCTGCACCGGGACGTTCCCTGCCTGCTGCTATTGCAGGCGGGGATATTCCCAATGAAGGGAGATGAAGCAAATGGTCGATTGGAGTACCATACTCGGCTGGGTACAGACCTGGATCGAAATGATCAATCTCGCATTTGACAATGCGATCAAGACTCTGACCGTTTCCCCGTTTGACAGCAGCATCACGGTCATTAATACGGCTATGGCAGCGGTCGAGGGCGTGGCGCTCGTGCTGGTGTCCATGTTCTTTGCGATACAGCTCTGCAATGACGCTATGCTGCTGAAAATCCAGAGCTATGAGCAGGTGTTCAAGCTGTTTTTCAAATTCATTCTCGCAAAGGTACTGGTGCAGAATGCCCGCGGACTGATGGGGATTATCTATCACGGGTTCAACCAGATCGCAGCGCAGCTCAGTCAGGATCATTACGGCTTTCTGAGCGCGTTCACGCCGGAATCCCTGATTACCAAGCCGGACAGCGCAGGCTTTCTGAAGCTGAATTATCTGGTGAAATATCTCGAAGCAATGCCGGTTTACCTCATTCTCATGGGTGCCTGCTGGATCATTAACCTGATTCTGATTGGTAGACTGTTTGAAATTGTGGTATACACGGTCATTTCCCCGATTCCGCTGTCAACATTTGCCGGTGAAGGATGGCACGACACCGCAAAGGCATTTGTCAAGAGCTATGCGGCGGTCTGTCTGCAAGGTATTGTTGTTGTCGTGATGTTCTATGCGTTCGCGCAGATCGTGGAGCTGCTCGGCGGAACAAGTACCGTCGGAATCGCCATAACAACCCTGTCGCTGGCGCTCGGTGTCGCAAAGAGCGGACAATGGGCGCGGCAGGCGCTCGGCGCATAGGGGGTGTGACAGATGATCGAAATCCGCATCCCGAAGGAGATCAAAACCTACCGCGAAAAGCTGTTTTTCGGCTTGACGCTCCGGCAGTGCATCTGCGCAGGTGCTGCACTGTTGATCTGTGTACCGCTGTATATCTGGGGCAACCGGTTTCTTCCGCAGGAAGCGGTATCATGGGTAGTTGTCCTGATTGCCGCGCCGCTGATGCTCGCGGGCTTCTTCCGGTATAACGATATGAATTTCGAGCAGTTTGCCGTGGAATTCATCGCACACCATTTCAATCCGCAGAAGCGCATTTATGAATATGAGCCGATTTTTATGGAGCTGCGCCGGCAGTACCTGCTGGAGGAATTCCTCGCGGAAACAGAACCGGATACACCAACCACCTACGGTCTGGTTGATTGACAGGAGGGAAACTGATGAGAAGAAAAAAGCTTACAGCTAAAGCGAGAGATGAACAGCGTCTCAGAGAAGAAAATGCAAAAAAGCCGAAACAGCAAAAGAAACGCAAAAAGCGTTCTGTTCCGAAAACGGTTCAGAAATCTCTGCCTTATCAGCTCATGATGGAATGCGGCATAATCCGTATCAATGAAAACCATTTCAGCAAAACCTATCGCTTTGACGATGTCAACTACAGCATCGCAAAGCAGGAGGAACAGGAAGCGATCTTCCTCGGATACTGCTCAGTTCTGAACAGCTTTGACACCAGCGCGGACATTCAGATCACCGTCTATAACAACCATATCAATAAGGCAAAATTCAATGAAATGGTGCTGCTGAAAGCAAAGGGCAACGGTTTTGACCGTTATATTGATGTCTATAACGATATGCTCATTGAAAAAATGGAACAGGGACAAAACGGTATTGTTCGCAGCAAGTTTCTGACAGTAACCATACAGGCAGCAAATGCTGAGGCTGCAAGAATCAAGTTCATGTCGATTGACGTTGAAATCATCAATGTATTCAAAAAAATCGGTTCCGCGATCGTTCCGCTGACTGCAAATGACCGCGTATCACTGTTGAAAGACATTTTTCGCGGTGTGGATATTGAAATCCCGGAACTGCACGAAAAAGACTTTCGCCGCAAAGCAGACCGTGCATACTGCTGTCCGGATTATCTCGAATTCAAAAAGGATTATTTTCTCTGGGGCGACAAATACGCCCGTACCATGTTCATCAAGGATATGCCGGCAAGCCTGAAAGACTGTCTGCTGACGGATATTCTCGGAACCAATCTTGACGTCATGGTAACAGTCAATGTCGCACCGGTCGATCCCTACAAAGCGCTGAAAATCGTGCAGCATCAGCTGACTTCTATGCAGGCAAACAAGCTGCAAGCAGAAAAGAAGGCACTGCAATCCGGATATACAGCAGATGTCATCAATCAGGAGTTGAAGCACAGCTTGCAGGAAGCGGAAGAGCTGCTTGACGATCTCCGCAGCAAAAACCAGAAGATGTTTCTGGATAATATCATTATTATGGTGACTGCTGCAGATATGGACGAGTTGAATGCCAATATCGAAACAATCGAAGCGGTTGTCCGCAAGCATATCTGTTCGCTTTCAACACTGCATTATCAGCAGGAAAAGGGCTTGCAGAGCGTGCTGCCGATCGGAAACTGCACCCTCAAAATCCGCCGTACCCTGACAACAGAAAGCACGGCGGTGCTGCTGCCGTTTTCTGCAAAGGAGATCAGCCAGAAGAACGGGATGTATTACGGGCTGAATGCACTCTCCAACAATATGATCCTATTCAGCCGGCTGAATCTCAAAAATCCGAACGGCTTTATCCTCGGCTCTCCCGGCAGCGGCAAGTCGTTTGCAGCAAAGCGCGAAATGCTCAATGTGTTCCTTGCGACCGATGACGATATTATCATCATTGATCCCGAATCCGAGTATGCAAGCCTTGTCGCCGCGCTGAACGGCGAAACGATCTATGTTTCCCCGGCATCCGGCAATCACATCAATCCGCTGGATATGACAAAGGATTACTCCGACGACGAATCGCCGCTGACAATGAAATCCGACTTTATCCTGTCATTCTGTGAATGCCTGGTCGGCAGGCAGGGACTGTCTGCCAAGGAACGCGGCATCATTGACCGCTGCCTGACGATGACCTACGGCGAATATCTGCAAACCTTTGACAGCGAAAAAACACCGACTCTGATGGATTTTTATGAGAATCTGAAAGCGCAGCCGGAACAGGAAGCACAGGGACTGGCGCTCTCCTTTGAGCTGTATATCAAGGGAAACCTCAATATGTTTGCACACCGGACCAATGTGGACACAAGCAACCGCGTGGTATCCTATGACATCAAAGACCTCGGCAAGCAGCTGAAAACGCTCGGTATGCTGATCGTGCTGGATTATGTCTGGAATCGTATCACCATGAACCGAGCAAAGGGCAAGCGCACCTGGATTTATATGGATGAAATTTATCTGCTCTTTGCGAATGAATACTCCGCAAACTTCCTGTTTGAGCTGTATAAGCGTGCGCGGAAATGGGGCGGCGTACCGACTGGTATCACACAGAATGTGGAAGACCTGCTGAAATCTGAAACAGCACGCTCCATGCTTTCCAATACGGATTTTATCATGATGCTGAATCAGGCAACGAGCGACCGCGAACAACTTGCAAAGCTGCTGAATATCTCGGACAATCTGCTGACCTTCGTCATAAACAGCGACAGCGGTCAGGGACTGATCTGCTACGGCGGTTCAATCATCCCGTTCAAGGACAAGTTTCCGCACAATGAGCTCTATGACCTCATGACGACCAAGCTGGAGGAGGTGTCCTGATTGGAAATTGAGAAGAAAAACCGTGATCCGACCGTGCGGAGCATCGAGCGTCTTGTGCCGGAAACGCAGGTAGATACGGAAGTTCTGGAGAATCAGGCGGGGCTGAAAACCGAAACACAGGGCGGGATTCAGACGCTGCATGATGACAACGAAACAGATGCAAATTCTGGCGGCAAAGGCGATGGTCACAATTCTTCCGGCGGCGGACGCAGGAGAACAAGAGCACCGACACCCGATCAACTCAAACGCAAGAAATACATTATTGCCGATGCCGACAGCGACGGTTCTGCGGCAATCGAGATCGGGCAATCCGTCACAGATACCGCAGAAGCTGTCGTGCAGACCGGCGGCACTATACGGACTGCGGTGCAGAAATCGGCGGCGGGTATCGGGAAGATTCACACCATGGTAAAGCACGGTGTACGGCTTGGCACGGCAAGAGATGTCGGGAAAGTCGCTGCGAACATCGGATGCGGAATCCGCACCGGGATTGGCAATGCTGCAAAGCAGAGTGGTACAACTCTGCTGAAAACGAAGATCGACAAATCCACAACGACGGACACCGGAACAGAGGCAATCAAGCAGGGGCTGACCGATCTGCGGTATGCGGACAATACCCGAAAAGCCTTGCAGAACACGGCAAGAGGTTCAATCAAGGCAACAAGAGCAATCCGGAATATGCCGCGTGAAACCAGAGCGCAGGTGCAGCGCATCCGCAAACGGGCGCAGAAAACCGGACAGGCGGCGAAGCAATCAGCAGATGCTGTTCGCTGGGCGCTTTCCACTAAAGCCGGTCGGATTGTCGCGCTCGGCGGACTGGTTGTGTTCCTTTCTGTATTTCTGCTGAACGGTTTGCTGACGGTCATTGTTTCGGCAGCGGCAAGTCTGTTTTCATGGCTCGCCCCCGACGGTGATACAGCCGATTCGACCATGCAGAGCAATATCCGGACATATATCTCGCAGATTCAGGGCATCGAAGCGGAGAAACAGCGCGAAGTCAATGGAATTGCAAACAGTCTTTCGCCGGAATACAAATACGACGGGACGCAAATCACCGGACTCAATCGCTTCGGAAACCGTACCGTGCAGCCCTATGACAACAAGGCCGTTCTTGCGGTGCTGGCAGTACAGAAATTCCGGACGGTACAGGAAACCGGCACGGCAAATTTTACATTCACGCAGGATGAAATCCGCACGGCAGTCGAACAATTCTTCACGCTGAATTATCATTATGAATACAGCTGGTGTCCCAGCTGCGACTGCTCGAAGGATTCTGACTGTACGCTGAGCCTTGCGGACGGCGGCTTCCGGATTTCCGGTACATCGTATGATTCCGAGGACAACAGCTACAATGTGACATTGACCGGTCCGACCTATACACACGCATCCTCGATGTCCACAAAGCTGGACTTCCGGATGAACGGAGGCGGTTCGATCAGCGGCACAGCGGCGGCAGATGTGGGCGGCGGAACATGGTCTGTAACCTACTGTATCGGCGCGGACGCTTACGATCATATTGACTGGAGCAAATGCTACCTGACCGTCGATACGGTCTACTGCAACAATCCGAATCACAAGTATCTGTACTGGCAGGTCGTGAATCTGACAGAAGCGCAGGTCATGACAAAGGCAGGCTTCACGGCAGATGAAAAGCAGATCTTTCAGGCATATCTGGAACAGATTAGGGCGATTGGAGGCTGAACGATGTATCATTTCTTTCACAACAAGCACCCTGCTTCCGACAGCGGCGGTGAAATGAAAAAGGATAAGCGGTATCTGATCGCGCTGCTTCTGCTCGCCGGATTTGTCGGGTTCAGTTTTGTGAGCGGAATCCGCGGCGGCGGTGCGGAGAAGATCATCGGCGGCTTCCGGTTTCATGTTTCAGATATTGCTGTTAACATTGCGCTGGCGGCTGCATATCTGATCTACCGCATCAAAGGAGGGCGCGGGCATGACAAATAGAGAGCAAAAGCAGCATGAGGAATTGCTCAAATGCAGAGCGAACATTCAGCGAACTAAAGAGCTGATCGCGTTTCACAGAGATGTGCTCCGCAGACAGGAGCGGAAGGCGGATGAGATCACCGCAAAGCTCAATGCGGAGAAGATGAAATCCCTGTATACTGCACTGAATGCCAGCGGCGTGGACATTGACACGCTGGGCAGGCAGTTGAAAACGGGCAGATTATCGACAAAACAGCAGAACCGGCGGAAGCAAAACCTGCCGATACCAAGAAGGAGGACACATAATGTATCGCATGATTCTTTGTGAAAAACCGTCGGTCGCGTAGACCGTGGCATACAGCCTCGGTGCAAATGAACGTGTCGCTGACGGCAAGGTTTCCTATTATGAGGGAAACGGACTGATTGTAACGAACGCGGTCGGCCATATCATCGGCATCGGAATGCCGGAGGATTACGGCTGGGAAAAATGGAATCTCTCAGATCTCCCGCTGATGCCGCAGTTCCGGCTGTTCCCGCTTCAGGGCTACAGCGAACAGCTCAGGCTGCTCAAAAAGCTGCTGTTCCGCGCGGATGTGAGCGAGGTCATCAATGCCTGTGATGCCGGACGCGAGGGCGAAGCGATCTTCCGGTATATCTATGATTTTTTCGGCTGTAACAAGCCTGTCAAGCGGCTGTGGATCAGCTCACTGACCGATGAGAGCATCCGGCAGGGCATGAACAATCTCCGCGACGGTACAGAAATGGAGAACCTCTTTGCGGCGGCTTTCACCAGAGCAAAAGCCGACTGGATTCACAGCATGAGCCTGTCCCGGCTTTACAGCATCGTCAACAGCGATTCCCACAAGGTTGGCAGAGTGAAAATGCCGGTGCTGCACATCATCGCGGAGCGCGACAAAGCAATCGCGGGATTTGTCAGCAAGCCCTTTTTCAAGGTGATGCTCCCGGACGGCGCAGAATGCGAAACGATCTGCGATACCAAAGAGCAGGCGGAAGCACTTGCAGCGGAATGCGCTGACAAGACTGTCACAGTTACATCGGCTGAATCCAAGCGAAAAAAAGAAGAACGCCCGCTGCTGCACAGTCTGACATCCTTGCAGCAGGAGGCGAACGATGAATATGGCATGACGGCGGCAAACACGCTCAAAGCGGCGCAGTCGCTCTATGAGCAGAAGCTCATTACATACCCGCGCACGGACAGCAACTACCTGACCGATGACATGAAGCCGCTGGTCGGCAGCATTGTGAAATGTCTCTCCGGTTATGATGCGGAGCGCGTGCAGGCACTGGAGGCGCAGGGGCTGAACCTTGACGGGCGTGTCTTCAACAACAGCAAGGTTTCCGATCACCATGCAATCATTCCGACAAACATTATCGGCAGGCTTGGACAGACAGAGCTGACCGACGATGAACAGAAGGTTGCAAAGCTCGTGATCGAGCGCTTTCTCGGCGTGTTTGACCTGCCGTATCTTTACGATGAAACAAAATATGTGTTTGATGTCGGCGGCATTGTTTTCCGGCTGAAAGTCAAAACGCCCGTACAGCCTGGCTGGCGGAAGTATATGGAACAGCAGGCAACACCGGATATTCACTATTCCGCAGGCGATACCTTCCCGGCAGACGATCTGACCGTCAAGGAGGGCGCGACGAAGCCGCCGAAGCATTTTACCGAAAGCAGTCTGCTTGCGGTCATGGAGAACATCGACCGGCTGATCGAGGACAAGGA
>DMBA01000027.1 GCA_003446315.1 Ruminococcus sp.
GACCCTGCAAACCCTTATGCGACCAACACATCTTTTGATCCGCTGCCGGGAAAGCCGCAGCCGCGTCCGCGCAGAAACCGATAACAAAACTTTAGGATAAGCGGCGAAGCCGAAATAAAAGTTTTGATTCGGCAGCTTGCTGACGAGAGCTTTCTTCAAAAGTTGGCGGAATCCAGAGGCAGAGCCTCTGGTCGCTCACCGCAGTGAGCGAAATACCCCGCATGCAAGGAGCTCCGCAGGGGTGAATCCGAGAAAACGATCCAGTGGATCGTTTTCCGGAGAGGGGCACCCTGCGATAGAGGGTGCCCCTAAGTGAATTGCGCAGCAATTCACAAATTAACGGAGAATCTTAAGTTGTTGGCATTGCAGCCCTTCCGCATTTGCGCATGCGAATCGGAGTCTGAGCAACGAAAGGAAACCAAGTGTATGAAGCTGCTGATTGTTGACGGAAACAGTATACTGAACCGTGCATATTACGGTGTAAAGCCGCTGTCGAATCACAAAGGGATATTCACGAATGCAGTATACGGCTTTTTCAATATATTGCTGAAAGCGATAGACGATACGGAAGCGGAGAATGTCATCATTGCATTTGACCGCAAAGAGAAGACGTTTCGGCACAAAGAAGTGGCAAGTTACAAGGCAAACCGGAAAGGAATGCCGGAAGAACTGGCAATGCAGCTTCCTTACACGAAGCAGATTCTGGAAGCAATGGGATATGCCGTTGTGACGAAAGCGGGCTGGGAAGCGGATGATATACTGGGAACGCTGTCGGCAGCGGCAGCCGCAGAAGGGCACGAGAGCGTGCTGCTGACAGGTGACCGTGATAATTTGCAGCTTATCAACGAGCATGTCACGGTGCGGCTGGCAACGAACAAAGAACCGATCCTGTATACAGAAGCGAAGTTCGAGGAAGATTATGGTTTCCCGCCGAAAGGCTTGATCGACCTGAAAGCGCTGATGGGCGATTCATCGGATAATATCAAAGGAGTCGCCGGCATCGGTGAAAAAACGGCAAAAGCACTGATCCAGACATACGGCAGCATTGAAGCGCTTTATGCGGCATTGCCGGAAGCGGCGGATATCAAACCGGCGGCAAAGAAGAAGCTGGAAGCGGGCGAAGCGGATGCAAAGCAGAGCAAATGGCTTGCAACGATCGTCACGGATGTACCGATCCCGCTGCACATGGCAGATTATGCGAAAAAGGAAACCGATACGGCAGCACTTTCAGCCGTGCTGACGGAGCTGGAGCTATTCAAGCTGATGGAACGGCTGCATGTCAGCCCGTCGGAAGCGGCAGCAGCGGAGCCGGCGCAGGCAGAGCCGCAGATCCCGACGGAGATCGTGACACCGGATGCAGCAGCATTTGCAGCATTATGCAGCGGCACACAGGTGATAGATTTCATCTGGAAAGCACCGATCCTATATCTTGCGTGGGAACATCAGGCAGCCCGGATCACGGATCCTGCACAGGTTTCAGCGTTTTTCACAGGCAGCGCACCGAAGCGCGGCTTTGATACAAAACCGGCATATCGTTTCTGTATGGAGCAGGGGAAAACGCTGCACGCCCTGATATCGGATACTGCGATCTGTGCCTATTTGCTGAACCCGTCCACACCGGAATACACGGTGCAGAAGCTCTGTGCAGGGGAGCATCTGCCTTATCAGGAATCGCTTGGTGATTTTGCAGATATTGCAGCACTTCCGCAGCTTTCGGAGCGTTTGTCGGCGCAGGTGACGGAACAGGGGATGGAGCAGTTGCTGCAAGAGATCGAGCTGCCGCTGGTGGAAGTGCTTGCAGATATGGAGCATGTCGGCGTGCGGGTCGATGAAGCAGGCGTGCGGCAATTCGGTTCGCAGCTTGAAACGGAGATTGAAGCGCTGCAAAGCCGGATCTATCAGCAAGCGGGCAAGGAATTCAATATTCTCTCCCCGAAGCAGCTTGGCGGCATTTTATTTGACGAGTTAAAGCTGCCGGCGGGCAAGAAGACGAAAACCGGCTGGTCAACGAATGCCGAGGTATTGGAAGGCTTGCGGGAGCAGCACCCGATCGTGGATCTGGTATTGCAATACCGGCAGCTTACGAAGCTCAATTCGACCTATGTGGAAGGCTTGCTGAAAGCGATCGGACCGGATGGCAGGATCCACACCTGTTACCGGCAAACGGAAACGCGCACGGGAAGGATCTCGTCAACGGAGCCGAATTTGCAGAATATACCGGTTCGGACGGCACTGGGGCGTGAGATGCGGAAGTTCTTTATATCTGCGGAAGGGAGCAAACTGCTGGATGCCGATTACAGCCAGATCGAACTGCGATTGGTTGCGCATTTATGCGGCGATGACAATATGCGGCGGACTTTTGCGGAGAACCGTGATATTCACCGTACAACGGCGGCGCAGGTCTTCAACATGCCGGAAGACATGGTCACCAAGGAGATGCGCAGCGCAGCGAAGGCGGTCAATTTCGGCATATTATACGGCATCGGTGCATTTTCGCTGTCAAAGGATATCGGCGTAACGGTCGCAAAAGCAGATCGTTATATCAAAGATTACCTGCATTCCTTCCCGCGGGTGGAGCAGTTCATGAATGATACCGTTGCACAGGCGAAAGAAACGGGATATGTGACGACTTTGTTCGGACGCAAGCGCTATGTGCCGGAATTACGGGCATCGAATAAGATGGTGCAGGCAGCGGGCAGGAGGATTGCAATGAACACACCGGTACAGGGCACCGCAGCGGACATCATCAAAATGGCGATGGTGCGTGTATATCGGCGGCTGAAGGCAGAGGTGCCGGAAGCGAAGCTGATCCTTCAGATTCACGATGAACTGATCGTAGAAGCGCCGGATGCAGCAGCAGCACGCGCAGCGGAGATCCTGCACACGGAGATGGAGCAGGCGTGTTCGCTTTCCGTGCCGCTGACAGCGGATGTACAGGAAGGAAGAAGCTGGTATGACGCAAAGGGCTGAGCGCAGCATCGAGTTATTCTCGCCGGAAAATATTCATTCTGTATCGGTGCTTGCGAAGCAATGTTTCACAACGCCGTGGTCAGAGGAAATATACCGGCGGGAGCTGGAGAATCCGCAGTCTGTGGGGTTCATCTGCAAGATCGGAAACGGGATCGCAGGCTTTATTCACTGCAATTATGTGCTGGATGAATTGACGCTGAACACATTATGTGTAGCACCGGAATACCGGCGACAGGGGATTGCCCGCGCTTTATGGGAAGCGGTCACAGCGCTGATGCGCGGGGTTTGCACGGTTTGTTATCTGGAAGTGCGGGAGAGCAATCTTCCGGCACGAACGCTGTATGAATCGCTTGGATTCAGGCAAAACGGATATCGTCCGCGTTATTACAGTGAACCGGAAGAAGCAGCCGTGCTGATGCAGTGTACATTGGAATCGGAATAAAAAAGAACATGATCCCGAAGCGCATGAAAGCGGATCGGAATCATGTTTTTTATTGCAGGGTTAGTCACGCCAGCGGCGGCGGAATGCAAGACATGTTACATTCTCAGCCTTTTTGAATTGCTTTGAGAAATAGCTCTGGTCGTTAAATCCGCAAAGATTCGAGATCTCCTCAACGGACTTGTCCGTGAAGCGAAGCAGGCGTTTTGCGTAATTGATACGCAGGCTGATAATATGCTGGAAAATGGTTTCCCCGTAAGCACGTTTGAATTCGCGGGTCAGGTAATACTTGCTGATGTCAAAGCGGCGAGCCAGATCATCAAGCCGGATATCGGTGGTGAAATTCGCATCAATATGCGCCAAAACGGTTTTGAGTTTTGACTGCAAAGCGGTATCACTTTCCTCAGAAATGCTGTTGACGGTCAGAAGCATCGTCAGAAGATTGACGATCAAACCGGAAGTGAGCACTTCGGTATCGGCATAGGTTTCGGTGTTCAGGCGCATGATCTCCTGGATCAGGGAAATGAACTTGACATTGGAAACCGGATGGATGACAGGCTGCTGCTGACTTGCAAACAGCTTGTAATATTCCTCTGATGTACATCCGTTGAAGTGTACCCAAAGCAGCTCCCACGGATTCTGTGCATCGCTTTGATAGGCATGCTGAACGCGGCAGTCGATAAAGAAGCAATCACCGGCATCGACCTGATAGAATTTGCCGTCATAATTCAGCGTACCCTTGCCGTCCACAACGACGGCGAACAGGAATGATTGCAGATTCTGCCTGCTGGTATGATGATTCGTACCGGCTTTGAGATGACCGCATTCCTGCAGATAGAAAAACGCGCGTCTTGCCACCGCGCTTGGTGTTTTCATAATTCTGCTGTCCAGCGGATTGGGAATCTGCTCAGCGATATGCTGCGGCATAAGTTAACCTCCTCTCTGTGCGGCTGCATACAGCCTCAATTTCATACCCCCAAATCCATTATACAACTTTTTGACAAAATATGCAATATCTTTTTTATAAGAATCTTGCGATTGGTTTTTGTGCAATTACAACAAACAAGAGAAAAAATATTGCAATTTCACTAAAATTTAATGTTATTTTAAGAAAAGAGAGAATGGTTCCGCGCATAAATAATGGAATTTAGGCACAGTGTCAGAAAGGATTGTGTGATGCGTTGCTATTTGCATACAGAAAGTTAAAATCAGCAAGGAATCGCTGAAAAGACAGCATAGTGCATAATGAAAACAAACAGACCGCATCATTTCTGATGCAGATGCCGATAACGGGCAGGCGGCATGCAGGCATATTTGGAAAAGGAACGGGAGAAGTATTCATAGTTCTGATAGCCGCATTTCAGTGCGATCTCAGAAGCAGGAAGGGCAGTTTCGAGCAGAAGCTGCTTGGCATATTCCATGCGGCTCATGAAGATATCATTGGAGCAGGAAACGCCGAACCGCGCCTTATAGAGCCGTTGGAAGTGCGAAACGGAGATGCAGAGGGATTCCGCAATTTTCTGGATGCTCCAGTCTTCACCGGGATTTTCGTAGATCTTGCGCCGGATGGCTTCGAGATTGCTGTCATAATAGTTATGTTTCCGTTCTGTCTTCGGGCAGGAAACATCCTGCAAATACAATAAAATAGACATCATAATATGATGCAGCATACGGTTTTTCTGCGGCATTTCACTGTGGATCAGGGCATCTCCGGCAGCGATCAGATGCGAAACGGTATCATCGGGCAGGGGAATGGGCGCATTCCATTCCAGATCAAGCTGATTGAGAAAGGCATGGTCATCCTGTTCCGGACTGAACCGGATCCAGTCATCCATATATTCTTCTCCTACGGCAAAAAGAGCATGGGGCAGGCAGCTTTGGACCAAAAAAGCGGTATTTGGTTCCACAAGGAATTCCTGTTCGCCCATTTGGATTCTGGCTTTGGATTGTACCAGGATGAGCTGCATGCCGAAATGGCCGTTCGGGCGTTCAATCCTGAAATCCGCCGGATGTTTCCAATGAAACCCGAGCATATAGATATGCATGTGAACATTACTCCTTTCCGCAGAAACTGTATAATCCTATTATACATAAAAAAGGAGAATTCTGTCAATAAGATATTATATAGAAAACATGTCCCTGTGTGCTGTACACAGGGACATCTGCTTGTAGATAAAGTTCGATGTTCTGATTTAGAATCACACAAGAGAGGTAAAAAGATTGATAATGGGGGAAGCAGCCCTACGGGGTACTTCCCCCAAATCCCTATCTTCCCCTTGATAAAACGATAAAGGAGTTTCGCACTCTGCGGAGTGCGACTTAG
>DMBA01000286.1 GCA_003446315.1 Ruminococcus sp.
GAAATTCATACTATGCTGCGGTATCTGGCACATGATACGCTGGAAGAACACGGTCTTGCTGCATTCGATGCGTTTATTTCGACTTTCGGTGCGCCGAAAACGGATTGGGAGCTGTCTCCGACCGGTACGACCTGGCGGCAGAAAACACGCATGGCGGGCTTTGACAATATGCCGGAGCTGCAATCACTGTGGCGTGCTGCGGCTGACGTTCAGACAGCAGAAACATTGAATCTTCCAACTCCGGACTGTGAAATGCATATTGTAGAAGCAAAACCGACACAGCTTCAACAGGAGCTGATGCAGGAATTATCCGATCGTGCGGACGCTGTTCAGGCTGGCGGCGTTGACAGTCATATTGACAACAATCTCCTGATAACCAGTGACTGTCGAAAGGTTGGTCTGGATCCGCGCCTTGTGGATCCGACACTGGAAGATAATCCGAATACAAAACTGAATCAGTGCGTGGATAACGTATTCAATATCTGGACAGAAACAGCAGAGAAACGATCTACGCAGCTTATCTTCTGTGATCTCGGCGTACCGCACAAGAATCAGCAGCAGAAAGCGGATGTTTCTGAAATGACCAATCAGGATGTGATTCAGGATGCAGATGACGATGTTTCGATCAGTGAGCTGTTTTCTCTGGAAGAAGAATTGCCGTTCTGCGTATATGATGACATCAAAGAAAAACTTGTTGCACGCGGTGTTCCTGCCGAGGAAATTGCATTCATTCATGAAGCAAAGACCGAAACGCAGAAAAGCGCGTTGTTTGAAAAGGTACGAAACGGTGATGTGAGAGTTCTGATCGGCTCTACCCCGAAAATGGGCACCGGTACAAATGTACAGGACAAGCTGATTGCGCTCCATGACCTTGATATACCCTGGCGACCGGCAGATCTGGAGCAACGCCGCGGTCGTATGGTGCGGCAGGGCAACGAAAATGACAAGGTTCATCTGTTTCGGTATGTCACAACCGGTACATTTGATGCGGTAAGCTATCAGACACTGGAAGCAAAACAGAAGTTTATCGGTCAGGTGATGACAAATCAGGCAGTCGGCAGAAGCTGCGAGGACATCGACCAGTCAGCTCTGTCCTATGCACAGATCAAGGCCAGCCTGCACCGGCGATACCAGATTTAAGGAGAAGATGCAGCTTGAAACCGATGTGCAGACGCTGCGGCTCCAGCGCACGGAACACCTGAATACGCAGGATGAAATGCGTGAAAAGGTTGCAAAGTTGCCGGATCAGATTCAGGCAGCGGAACAGAAACTCACGCTGATTCGTAAAGATTATGACAGTGTTTCCTTGCTGCCGCGTGACGATCAGGGAATAGAATTCTCAATTGACATCAACGGTGAAACGCTCACAGACAAGACAGAAGCCGCAAAGCGCGTTTCCGCATATTTCTCCGCAGCGTCGAAGAATCCCGGCAAGGATATAATGGTAGGCAATTTCTGTGGATTCCCGCTGTCAATAAACTCCCAGATGAATCACATCTTCGCAACACTGCACGGACAGACCGCACACACCGCAGAGCTGTCCATGTCAACGAATTACATTGTTCGTGGATTACAGGACATCGTGAACGGTATTGCACGGAAGCTGCAAAAGCAGACACGGGAAATCGCTGAAATGAAAGTGGATCTCCAACAGGCACAGGAGCGTGCCGATCAGCCGTTCCCGCTGGAAGCAGAGCTGACACAGAAGTCTGACAGGCTTGCTACGCTGAGCGAAGCCTTGCGCAAGGAAGCAATGGCGCGGGCAAATAACGGTGAGAAACCAGGACGTAAAACATTCTATTTTGACAGAGAACGGCGCGACAAACTGCGTAATACTGCAAAGCAGGCTGGACACAGACCGCAGGAAAAGCAGAAGAATCCGGAGAAGAAGGCTCCGCAGCTCGAAAAAGATGCACAAGATTTAATCTGATACATAAAAAGCAAGGGCGATATTGACCCTTGCTTTTTTATAATGTACTCTCGCAATTATTTGCCGAAATGGTAACAAAGCACAGTGGAATCACAATCAATTACCTGCTATTTGTTGACACATCATCCGAAATGTGGTATACTAACTACATAGTCAGATGGTAAAAGAAGACATTTTGTATAGAATATACCATTTGTCATAAAAACAACTTTTGGTTTTTTCTCTGGTGACTGATGAAACGAAAGGTGTGTGGTTGTATGCGCGGTTGGTGAGATCGGCAATTTGTGAGTTATTGGTAGTAATCGTATTATGATTGATTCGCGGAATATAAAAAATATGGAGGTATTTATGAAAAAGATTTTTATGCGAGCAATTGGCATTGCGCTGGCAGCAACTACGCTGAGTATTCAGTGTCTCTCGCCCTTCCCTGCTGAGTTGTTCAAACCGTCACTCAAACTTTTCGTTGCACATGCAGCAGAGAAAACCTTTGGTGATTTTAAATACACTGTATCAGATGGGGTAGTGGTAATTACTGGTTATACTGGAGTCAATATGAAAGTTATGATTCCTGAAAAGATCGATGAAAAAGATGTTGCTTACATAGAAGAATATGCTTTTTCCAATCTTGCGATTGATGAGGTTTGTATTCCTTCGACTCTTGAGTATGCCAACCATGCATTTGAAGGCTGTAATAATCTTT
>DMBA01000281.1 GCA_003446315.1 Ruminococcus sp.
GTGAAAGGAATTCGTAATTCGCGGGGTATGCTCCCGATGCGTTCTGTTTCAGTCACGGGGCAAAAGCTGCGAACAGCAGCGTATATTCGGTAAATCGGTACCGTGAGCGCATCCGTGCCTTTAGCATAACGGCTGTCGGCCCTGCCGACGGTTGCCGGAAAAGTTGCCGGAGCAAATTCGCTGTAATAATTGACAAAACGAATATAAAATGGTATAATTATTCTGTATAGCTATGTGAAAATTCAGATCAGTTTCTGAAAGGGGAATACGGAATGTACTGCTATTACTGCATGAAGGAGACAACGGAACAGAACGGCGTCTGTTTGTGCTGCGGAAAGGAATTCGTCAAGGAGCCGAAGCGGAAATATCTTCAGCCCGGAACGGTTTTGAAGGAGCGCTATATCGTTGGAAATGTGCTGGGAAGCGGCGGCTTTGGCATTACATATGCCGGAAAGGATCAGACGCTCGACACTCGCATTGCGATCAAGGAATATTTTCCGTCTCATTACGCAAGCAGGGATACACTGAATTCCGACAGAGTTGTATTGAACGATGGCCCGCAGATTGAATTTTTCCGGAAGGAGAAGCGGCGCTTTCTCACAGAGGCGCGAACGCTTGCAAAATTCAACAGCGAAAGCAATATCGTTCACGCGCGTGACTGCTTCGAGCTGAATGATACAGTGTATATCGTCATGGAATATGTGGAGGGCGACAATCTTCTGAAATATGTGAAGAAGAACGGCACGGTTGAGCCGCAGATGCTCGTGACATGGTTCCTGCCGATCCTGCGGGTTCTCGGAAAAGTCCACGAACAAGGTCTGATTCACCGCGATATCAGCCCGGATAATATTATCGTAAACGACAACAATCTTGTGCTGATCGACTTTGGCGCTGCACGGAGAGTGATCGACGATAAGACCCGTACCGTGACGATGAAAAAGGGGTATACGCCGCCGGAGCAGTATGTCGCGAACTGCGAGCCGGGGCCGTGGATGGATATTTATGCGGTCTGCGCGACCATGTATCGCTGCATTACCGGAAAAATCCCGCTGGAATCCGTCGAACGAATGCAGAAACAGACATTGCAGAAGCCGTCCGATTTGAATATCCCGATCCCGGCGCATATCGAAAATGCGATCATGCACGGTCTTTCGGTCAGATACAGGGAGCGGCCGCAGACGATCAGTGAACTGATTGCGGAGCTGACAGGGGAGGTGCCTTCGCCTGCTCCGGAATACGATCAGGATACTGTCATCATGGATGATCAGGATACCGTTCCGATGGAAGCCACGCAAAGCAGTTCAGAAGAACAGAATCACATAGAGATCAGCCCGATCTCCGACCGTAAACTGACCGAAACAGGCGAGCCGGCAAAGAAGCTGACGGAGACAGACGAAAGCGCAGGCAGCCGAAAAAAACCGCTGCTTGCAGTCATCCTGACGGCAGGCGCGGCCTGTGCAGCGCTCGCGGCCGGTCTCGGCATTCTGCATTTCGCAAGAGCGGCGCGGGAAAGTTCGGCGGCTGCGGAATTCAGCAGCAGAATCGAGGAGGTCAGCAGTCTGCCGGAATCCTCCGCAGCAGCGGAATCGGATGCGGCGGCTGAAACGGCATCTGCCGTCCGGGCAGCGGACATTACCGGAAAATATTTGTTCCGCAATTACTTCACGGATGAATACATCAGCTATCTGCCCGAAACCGGCGGCCTTGCACTGAATGTATTTGAGAGCGATCCGGAATGCGTCATGGAGATCACGATGTCGCCGGAACGGGAGGCAAGATATATCAGTCCGGTACAGAGCAATACGGTTCTGAATCCGGCTTCCGCACATCCGGCGGACGGGGATGCGGTCAATTTCTATTCGCAGAATACGGACGGTACGCAGTTCTGGGTGTTTGAAAAGAGCGCAGACGGCTCCATGTATGTCATCCGGAGCTTTCAGGAAAAGGATCTGGTACTGACCGCGGGCGGCTCCGGGCTGCATCTGGAGCCGTATTCCGCGAAAAAGGAGCAATGCTGGATTCTGGTGCGGTACCGTGCCGCCGATGAGAGCACGGCTGCGGAAAGCTCGTCTGCGGAGAGCAGCACCGCAGGGAAAAATGACAGGGATAAAACCGGCTCATCTGCTTCGGAAAGCTCACGCAGGAGCGAATCCTCTGCGCAAAGCGGCGGATCCGCGCAGAGACCGTCAACGAAGCAGAATGATCCTGAGCCGGCGCAGCAGCCGCAGCAGCAGCAGACGCCGGATCCGGAGCCGCAGCAGACCCCCGATCCGCCGGAGATCAAGAGCGATTATTACTTTGAGGATTACGGCAGCGGTGTTATGATTACCGGCATGAAGACCGGCATGAAGCAGCTTGACATTCCGGAATACATCGGAGACAAGCCGGTCGTCGCAATCGGAAACGGCGCATTCGAGAGCAATGCCGGCATCGAATCGGTTACCATGCCGGACAGCATCGAGACGATCGGAGACAATGCCTTTGCGGACTGCACATCGCTCTGGTCGGTCTCGTTCTCCGGCAGTCTCCGCAGCATCGGCGCTTATGCATTCAGCAATACAGGACTGTATGACGTGCAGCTGCCGGGCAGTCTGCGGGAGATCTGCGAGGGCGCATTCTACGGAAACAGCGGCATTGAGAAGATCATCATTCCGAAGGGCGTCGAGACGATCGGCGACTATGCCTTCGGGCAGTGCGATATGCTGGAGCAAATCTACATTCCGGTCACGGTGAACAGCATCGGCGTGAATGGCTTCAAGAGTGATCCGCCGACGCCGCATCATGTCGAATACGGCGGCTCCTCGGCGGAATGGGAAATGAAGAATTTCAGCAAATCCGCTTTTGCCCTGAACTGGGACGATCCGGATATCTATTACAATGTGCCGCAGGAGTGGGCATTTGAATGACGGGAATTCTGAATCAATGAGAGGAGAGGATCATATGAAACAACGGTTATTCGCGTGTGCAGCTGCGGCTGTGCTCGCATTCAGCCTTTGCGGAAATTCGGTTTCCGCGCTGGAGCTTTCAGGTGTTTCCGTTTCGGCGGAAACAATCGGCTCCGGCACCTGCGGCGAAAATCTCACATGGACGCTTAACAGCGAGGGCACGCTGACAATCTCCGGCAGCGGGTATATGGATGACTGGTGGGTTTCCGAAGAAAGCCGCTGGGGTGAAATGCAGAGCAAAATCCGGAAAGTGGTGATCGGCTCTGATGTTGCCAATATCGGCAGAGAAGCATTTTCCGGCTGCACGGCTTTGCAGGAAATCAATATGCCGGATGACAGCATTAAAGAAATCGGAGATAAAGCATTCTCCGGCTGTACCGGTCTGACATCCATTACGATTCCCGAAAGTGTTAATTGTATCAATAACAGTGCATTTGAAAACTGCACCGGTCTGACGGATTTGTTCATTCCGCAAAGCGTTGAGTCGATCGGAGTGTATGCATTCTTCGGCTGTACAAATCTGAAGTCTGTCTGTCTGCCGGACAGCCTCACCGCCATCGGAAGCGGCCTGTTCAGCGGATGCACATCGCTGGAAAGCATTACGCTCCCGGAAAGCATCAGCCTGATCGACAGCTTTGCATTTGAAAACTGCACCGGCCTGACCGCCGCAGTGATTCCGGATGCAGTCACGATGATCGGAGAATCTGCATTCAAGGGCTGCACCGGACTCAAAGAGATCACATTTCCGAAGAATGTGACTGAGATCGGAAAAGAGGCTTTCAGCGGCTGCACCGGCCTGACCGCCCCAGTGTTTCCGGATGCAGTCACGATGATCGGAGAATCTGCATTCAAGGGCTGCACCGGACTCAAAGAGATCACATTTCCGAAGAATGTGACTGAGATCGGAAGAGAGGCTTTCAGCGGCTGCTCCGTTCTGAGCAGTGTCCGGATTTCGACGCAGATCAGCACGATCGGCGAATATATATTTTACAGATGCAAAGCGCTGAAAGAGGTCAGCATTCCGCTGAATGTGAGAGAAATCGGAGATTATGCTTTTTCCGGCTGTGACGCGCTGAGTAATGCAACGGTCAACAATCCGAATTGCGTGATCGGGACGGTTGCATTCCCGAAGAATACCGTCCTGCACGGCTTTTCAGGCTCGACGGCCGAGACCTTTGCCGCCAAAAACGGCCGCACATTTGAAGCGCTGGAGGGGGATGTCATCGGTGCCGGCACCTGCGGCGAGAACCTGACATGGACGCTTGACAGCGAGGGTACGCTGACGGTCTCCGGCAGCGGAGATATGGAGGACTGGTCATATTCGAGCGATGTTCCGTGGTTTGATCTGCGGGATAAGATCAAAGCCGTTGTGATCGGCGACGGCGTCACAAATGTCGGCTGGTGTGCATTTGACAGCTGTGAAAATCTGACATCCGCCGCGATCGCGGAGACTGTCACATACATCGCTCAATGTGCTTTCAGTAACACCCCGTCCCTGAAGACCGCAACCGTCCTGAATCCGGAGGCTGTGATCGGGACAGAAGCATTTACCGGTAAGACCGTTCTGCACGCGTTCAAGACCTCGGCCGCAAAGACCTATGCGGATGAAAACGGACTCGGCTTTCTCCCGCTCGGCATCCGCGGCGA
>DMBA01000381.1 GCA_003446315.1 Ruminococcus sp.
ATCGAACTTTATCTACAAGCAGGAAGGTCAGTCCTTATTGTGAGGGCTGACCTTTTTCATTGATTTGTGAGATGACCTCGTCTTCCTTTTCGATCGGCACGAGTTTTCCGGTAAATAATGCGCGTGCATTTGCAAACTCAGAGGAACAAGTGGAAAGTGTTATGAGCCGGTCAGTTTCTTCGGGCAGCGGCTCAGAAAGATGCATGGCGTTTTCCAGAATACATGCCAGCCAATCAGCATGTGCAGCATCTGTTTCATAGATCACATCATAAGTGCTGACGACCGAAAGGGCAAAAAAATCAATGCGATAGGTCTGATCCGGAGTCAGAAACCAGCCGCAGAGATGCCTGTCAAACGCTGCACGATCCTTATAAGACCGGATATCGCCGAACATGCCCGACATCATATTGTGCCCGTAGAGGATGTTGTGCAGATCACTGAGATCCGGGCTGCTGCGATAATCGAGAAAGATCGTGCCTTCCCGATAATAAGTACCGTCCGGCGCATGGGAAAGATAATAGTCATTATCGCTGCCCTGCACCACCGGCAGATTCATTTCAGAATCCGGAATATAGAGCCACCCGATAAAATCGGAGCAGCTTTTTTGCAGCAGTTCCATGTGTTCCCGTATCTGTTCATACCGTGTCTGCGTGATTTGCGGCGTATCTGTTCCGGTGACTGTTCCGGCAGTTGTTTCGGCTGTTTGGGAATTGGCATAATCCGCGGTCACGGCAGTTTCAGCGGCTGCATGTGTCGTGACAGCGATCGGTTCGCTTACGGATTCCGGCGAAAAACGGCTGCGGTAAAAGCCGCGGCAAACAGCCAGAACAGCCGCGGCAAGCAATAGGATCACCAGCAGGACAAATCGTTTTGTTCGGAACAAACAGCTCGCTCCTTTCTGAGAACCATGCGATACGCTGCTGTGGTCAGCGCATCCGCGTTTTCATTCAAATTATACCACAGGTTTCTCAGAAAATCAAGCCGTTTGATGCAGTATGACCGCCGTCTGCGCAGGATGCAGGCGGCGGTCTGTATTTTCAATATCGTGCAGCATGGAAGATGCGTGTGTCCGTGACCGTCAGATCATTCCGGTCTGGATTCCTGCAAAGTGACCTGCACATCCATACTTTCCCCGCCCCGGCTGACGCGCAGGGTAACCGTTTCACCGGCTTTGTGCAGATTCTTCTGCGCATTCAGTTCTTCCATTGTTGTGATGGTCACGCCGTCAATTGCAGTAATCACATCGCCCTGCTGCAAAGCGTTCCCGCTGCTTTCCGATACGCTGTAAACATAAACGCCCTGCGGAATATGATTGAATTCCGCCTGTTCTTCCGTGATGCTTGTGCCGGTAATACCAAGCTGCGGTCTGCCGGTCACATAGCCGTCATGGATCAGGGATTTAATGATCTCTGCTGCATCCGTGACCGGGATGGCAAAACCAAGACCCTCAACGCTTGCTTCACCGTAAGCAGAACCCATCTTCATGGAATTGATGCCGATGACCTGACCGTAGGAGTTGAGCAGCATACCGCCGGAATTTCCTGCATTGATCGCTGCATCGGTCTGGATGAGGTTCATCGTTCTGTCTTCCAACTGGACTTCGCGGTTCTTTGCAGAAACGATGCCGCAGGTCGTGGTGCCGTAGAGTTCAAAGCCAAGCGGATTTCCGATTGCAACGACCAGTTCACCGACTTTGAGATCATCGCTGTTTCCGAATTCTGCCGGAGTCAGCCCTTCCGCGTCGATTTTGAGCACAGCGAGATCTGTCTGGATGTCATAGCCGACGATCTCCGCATCATATTCAATGTCATGGTTCTCACCCATAACCACGCTTACGGCAGTCGCCTTGCCCATCTGATACTCGCTTTCGGTATCATAGATGACATGGGCATTGGTCACGATATAGCCGTCGCTGCTCATCACAATACCGCTGCCGGTGGCTGTCATTTCCTGAGCAGCAGGCTGCATATTGCCGTACATTCCGCCGAACGCATATCCGGCGTTTCCGCTGTTATAGGTAAAGGTCGAGCTGATGCCGACAGCAGAAGGCATCGCCTTTTCAACGATTTCCGGAAGTGTGAGGGCATCGGAACGGGATGCCGATTCCACCCAGCTCATATTGGTTGCCTGAACGGCTGCTGCGGTGCTTGCTGCCGTATTTTTTTCCTGTACAGCAGATTGTGCATTTGTTTCCGTGCTGCTTTCGGATACGCTGTATTCAGGGATCTGCGTCCCGAGTTCACTGATGACTTCATACATGCCGATGGATGTACCCGATACAAGAAGCATTGCCGCGAGTGCAGCAGCCATTTTCATCATCGTGTGACCTTTGGAATTCTGATTCTTCATAATAAAACCGACCTTTCTTTTTCATACCGTTTCCGGTGTTGTTTCGTTCTTACAAGTATGATTATACCGGTTTCATTTGACGGTATGATGAATGAAATTTGAAAGCATCGTCAGAGAAATGAGGAATCCTCTGGAAAAATAAGTATATTCTGTGATACAAAAATGATAGAATCAGAATACGTCCGAACCCTGCAAAAATCGCCTTTATGGATCTGCCGCAGGATAAAAAGCGGTACACAATGCGCATGCTTTCTCTTTATGGCAGAATAAAAAATCCGCAGAAACGCACGATCATTCGTGTATTTCTGCGGACATGGAGCGCCCCGGACAGGAATCGAACCTGCGGCGTTTCGCTTAGGAGGCGAACCCTCTATCCTACTGAGGTACCGGGGCAAAGCGGGGAAAGGCGAAACTGTGCCCTGAATCCCGAACACATTATACCATAAAAAGGGAGTTCCGTCAAGTATGCGTCTTGACGAAAGCCGATAGATATGGTATAATAAGGGACAGGAATGCTGCCCCCAAAGGCGGCTGCCGCCAATGGAGAATCAAGGAACAGAAAGGAGCAGGGCGAAATGCTGCTTTACAATTCGCTGAGTCGGGAAAAGGAAGAATTTCGGACAGCCGAACCGGGAAAGGTCAAGATGTACACCTGCGGGCCGACGGTATATCATTATGCACACATCGGCAATCTGCGCACATATATAATGGAAGATGTACTGGACAAATACCTTCGCGCATCCGGATATGACGTATTACGGATCATGAACATCACAGATGTCGGACATCTGACCTCAGACGGCGACACCGGAGATGACAAGATGCTGAAGGGCGCAAAGCGCGAGCACAAAACGGTCATGGAGATCGCAGCGTACTATACGGATGCATTCTTTGCAGACTGCCGGAAGCTGAACATCAAGAAGCCGGAAGTGGTACAGCCTGCGACGGGCTGCATAGATGATTTCATCCGGGTCATCCAGAGCCTGCTGGAGAAGGGTTATGCCTATGAAGCGGGCGGAAATGTATATTTTGACACATCGAAGCTGGAGCAATACTATCGTTTCCATGATTTCCGGGAAGAAGATCTGGAAGTCGGCGTGCGCGAAGGAGTCGAGTCTGATGAAAACAAGCGCAACAAGGCAGATTTTGTATTATGGTTCACGAAGTCGAAGTTTGACGATCAGGAACTGAAATGGGAGAGTCCGTGGGGGCTTGGATATCCGGGCTGGCATATTGAGTGCTCCTGCATCAGCATGAAATACGCCGGTGAGACACTGGATCTGCACTGCGGCGGCATTGACAATGTATTTCCGCATCACACAAACGAGATTGCGCAGAGCGAGGCATATCTGGGACACACATGGTGCCCGCACTGGTTCCACGTTCTGCACCTGAACACGACAAGCGGCAAGATGAGCAAATCGAAGGGTGAATTCCTGACGGTATCGCTGTTAGAGGAAAAGGGGTATGATCCGATGGCATACCGGTTCTTCTGCCTGCAATCGCATTACCGCAAATCGCTTGTATTCACATGGGAAAATCTGGACAATGCGCAGGCAGCCTATCAGAAGCTGATTAGCAAGATCGCACCGCTGACGGCATCCGAAGAACCGGCAGACGAAGCACGCAAAGCGGAGCTGCTTGCGGGATTCCGGGAAGCGATGGACAATGATCTGAACACAGCACAGGCGATCACCGTGCTGTATGATGTCCTGAAATCGGATGCATCCGCCGCAACGAAGTGTGCATGCATTGCAGAGATGGATACTGTCCTTTCGCTGAATCTGATTGAGAATGCGAAGAAGCAGCTTGCGGAGAAAGAAACGCAGGAGATTCCGGAAGCAGTCAAAGCGCTGGTGGAAGCGCGTGCAGAAGCACGAAAAGCAAAAGATTTCGCAAAGGCAGACGCATTGCGTGATGAGATCGCAGCACTGGGCTTTGCAATTCGGGAGACACGGCAGGGAACCGAACTGACGAAGATCTGACCGTGAGATTCTGCTGAAAATCGAATCAGAAAAGCGCCGTTGTATTCCGTTCCGGGAGATGACGGCGCTGTTTTTCGCACACATTC
>DMBA01000104.1 GCA_003446315.1 Ruminococcus sp.
TCAACGCCAGCGGGGGCTCCCCGCTGCGATTGCTTCCAGTATTTTCGCAGTCATTTCTGTGCAGGACAGCGCTTTCGCTTCGGTGTTCCCCAGCAGATCCGCCGTGCGGCAGCCCTGTTCCAATACGCGGTCAACTGCCTGTTCAATGCAATCTGCCTCTGCCTGCAAATTGCATGCATATCGCAGCAGCATTGCCGCTGATAGAATCTCGGCGATCGGATTTGCAATGTTCTGCCCCGCAATATCCGGCGCGGAACCGTGGATCGGCTCATAAAGACCCCGTGTGCTGTCTCCAAGCGATGCCGATGCCAGCATGCCGATCGAGCCGGTGATCTGTGAGGCTTCATCCGACAAAATATCCCCGAACATATTCGATGTCACAATCACATCAAACTGCTTCGGATTCCGTACAAGCTGCATCGCTGCATTGTCTACAAACATATCCTGATAGGCAACATCCGGATATTCCGCTGCAAGCCGATGCATCGTTTTTCGCCATAAACGCGAGGTTTCCAGCACATTCGCCTTATCTACGCTCGTCAGCCGGCCGCTGCGCTTGCGTGCCGCTTCAAATGCGGCTCTGCCGATGCGCTCGATCTCCGTGACGCTGTAACTCTCTGTATCATACGCTTCTTCGCCGTATTTGCCCGTGCGGTATCCGCGGTCACCAAAATATATCCCGCCGATCAATTCCCGCACGATCAGAATATCAAAACCCGCTGCTATGATATCTTCCCGCAGCGGTGATGCCCCGCGCAGCGCCGGAAACAGCTTCGCCGGTCTGAGATTCGTATACAATCCCATAGCTGCACGAATGCCGAGCAATGCCTTTTCCGGTCGTTGATCGCCGGGAAGCCCGTCCCACTTCGGCCCCCCGACTGCGCCCAGCAGGACGCTGTCACTCGCAAGACAGCCTTCTACCGTCTTCTGCGGCAGCGGCTCCCCGAAACGGTCAATGGCTGCTCCGCCGATCGGATATGCTGTCATTTCAAACGTATGCCCGAACTTTTCGCCGATTTTTTCCAGCACCGATACCGCACTGTCAACGATCTCCGTGCCGATGCCGTCCCCTTTCAGCAGCGCGATCCGCACATTCATATGCATGCTCCTTCCTTATTGGATATCGCCCTTGACTGCCGATGCAATCAAGCCGCCGTTCTCGATGATCTTCTGCACAAACGGCGGAAACGGCGCAGTCTGATATTCCTTGCCGGTCGTCAGATTGCGGATGATGCCCGCATCCAGATCCGCTTCGACCCGGTCGCCTTCCGATATGCCGTCTACCGCTTCCGGACATTCCACGATCGCAAGCCCGATATTGATCGCATTGCGGTAGAAGATCCGCGCAAAACTCTTTGCGATCACCAGCGAGATGCCGCTTGCTTTGATCGCAATCGGGGCATGCTCCCGTGAAGAACCGCAGCCGAAATTCTGTCCCGCTGCGATCATATCCCCTTCCTGCACACGCGCCGCAAATCCCGCATCCAGATCTTCCATGCAGTGCGCTGCAAGTTCCGCAGGCTCGCTCGTGTTCAGATACCGCGCCGGAATGATGACATCGGTATCCACATTATCGCCGTACCGGATGACCGTTCCTTCATACTTCATCGCCCATGACCTCCCATGCACTTGAGATTTTTCCGGTAACCGCACTCGCCGCTGCCGTTTCCGGGCTCGCCAGATACACTTCGGATTCCGGATGCCCCATTCTGCCGACAAAATTCCGGTTGGTCGTTGCAACGGCTCTTTCGCCCGCCGCAAGAATCCCCATATATCCGCCGAGACACGGCCCGCATGTCGGAGTGGAAACAACGGCTCCGCTTTCAATGAAGATTTTCAGCAAGCCTTCTTCCATTGCATCCAGATAGATCTGCTGCGTTGCCGGAATCACGATCACGCGCACATGATCCGCGCATTTGCGTCCTTTCATGATCGCTGCCGCTGCACGCAGGTCTTCCAGTCTGCCGTTGGTGCACGAACCGATCACCACCTGGTCGATCGGAATATCGCCGATCGCATCAAATGTTTTTGCATGCTCCGGCAGATGCGGGAATGCAACGGTCGGCGCAATATCAGACAAATTGAGCGTGATCGTCTGCTCATATTCTGCATCTGCATCCGCTTCGTATATCACCGGTGCGGCTGCTCCGTGTTCCTTCAAATATGCAAGCGTCACATCATCTACTGCAAAAATACCATTCTTCGCGCCCGCTTCAATCGCCATATTCGAGATGCAAAGGCGGTCACTCATGCTGAGCGTGTGCATGCCTTCCCCGCAGAATTCCAGCGAGCGATATAACGCACCGTCTACGCCGATCTGCCCGATCAGATGCAATATCACATCTTTTCCGGACACATACCGCCGCAGCTTGCCCGTCAGATTCACCCGGATGGCTGCCGGTACCTTAAACCATGCTTTGCCGGTCGCCATGCCGCATGCCATATCCGTTGAGCCGACACCCGTCGAGAAGGCACCGAGTGCGCCGTATGTGCAGGTGTGCGAATCGGCACCGATGACAAGCTGCCCTGCACTGACCAATCCCTGCTCCGGCAAAAGCGCATGCTCAATGCCCATCTGCCCGACATCATAAAAATGCGTGATCTCCTGCGCCTGACAAAAACTGCGGCATGTTTTACATTGCTCTGCTGCCTTGATATCCTTATTCGGTGCAAAATGATCCATCACCATTGTGATCTTTTCCCGATCAAACACACGGTCTTTCCCGAATTTTGCAAATTCCTTGATTGCAACCGGTGATGTAATATCATTTCCAAGCACCAGATCCAGTGAAGCAAGGATCAGCGTCCCTGCCGCTGCATGCGCCGTTCCGGCATGTGCTGCCAGAATCTTCTGCGTCATTGTCATTCCCATGCGAATAACCTTCCTTCCGGTATATTTTGGATCGGGGTCACTTTCCGTTGTCGGGAGACTGCTTCCCTTCTGCAAGAAGCATGATGTTGACTGCGCTGACAAATGCATTGATGGATGATGTCACAATATCCGTGTCGATGCCGACACCCCAGAAGCTCTCCTGCCTGTCATTCCGGATCTCTACATACGATACCGCCTTTGAGGATGAGCCGACTTCCAGTGCATGCTCGGTGTAGCTCTGGATCGTATAATGCAGCCCAGTATAAGAACGCACCGCATTGCTGACCGCATCCAGACGGCCGTTTCCGTTGTTCGTGGCAGAGGCGATCCTGCCGTTATAATCAATGTCGATCGTCGCTTCGATCCCGTTGTGCTGCTTGAAGTGCACGCCGGTCAGATGCAGCGGCGCGGTAATATCGACATAATGCTGCTTGAAGATCTCGTAGACTTCGTCCGGCATCAGCTCTTTGTGACGGCTGTCCGAAATATGCTTGACCAGATAACCGAAACATTCCCGCATCTTCTTCGGCAGATTATAGCCGAACCGCGTTTCCAGAATATAGCCGATGCCGCCCTTGCCGGACTGACTGTTGATGCGGATGACATCGCTTTCGTAGACTCTGCCGATATCCGTCGGATCCAGCGGCAGATACGGCACGCTCCAATGCGCATCGCCGGATTGCTCGCGCCGCTTCATCCCCTTTGCGATCGCATCCTGATGAGAGCCGCTGAATGCCGCAAAAACCAGCTTTCCGCTGTATGGCTGCCGTTCGTTGATGTCCATGCGCGTCACACTGGTATACAGCTCTGCGATCTCCGGCAGATTGTGAAAATCCAGACCCGGATCAATGCCCTGTGAATACATATTCAATGCCAGCGTGACAATATCCACATTGCCCGTGCGTTCGCCGTTGCCGAACAGCGTGCCTTCCACGCGGTCTGCGCCTGCCAGCAAGCCCATTTCCGTATCCGCTACCGCACAGCCGCGGTCATTATGCGGATGCAGCGAAACGATCACATGTGCACGGTATTTCAGGTTTGCGCACATGTATTCGATCTGGTTTGCGTATACATGCGGCATGGAGAGCTGCACGGTCACCGGCAGATTGATGATGACCGGATTCGCTGCGTCCGGCTGCCAGACATCCAGCACCGCATTGCAGACTTCCAATGCAAATTCCGGCTCTGTTCCGGTGAAGCTCTCCGGCGAATATTCAAAGCGGATATTGCCGATGTGCTTTTTGCTGTATTCCAGACAGCGCTGCGCACCTGTCACGGCGATCTCCCTGATCTCTGCCTTGCTCTTGCAGAAAACCTGCTCCCGCTGTGCAACAGATGTTGAATTATACAAATGCACGATCGCATTTTTGCAGCCTTCCAATGCCTCAAATGTCTTCCGGATGATGTGCTCGCGTGACTGCGTCAGCACCTGAATCGTGACATCATCCGGGATCAGATCCTGCTCGATCAGTGCACGGCAGAATTCATATTCCGTTTCTGATGCTGCCGGAAATCCGATCTCGATCTCCTTGAAGCCGATCCGGACAAGCTCTGCAAAAAACCGCAGCTTTTCTTCCAGATTCATCGGGATGACCAGCGCCTGATTGCCGTCCCGCAAATCCACGCTGCACCATTGCGGTGCATGATCGACATAACTTTTCTGCGCCCATTTCATCGGGGCATTCGGGATATCAAAAAACTGTCTTGTGTACTTCTCTGCGTGCTGCATAAACGTCCTCCTTCGCCGATAAAAAAAATTCGTCCCTCTCCAAAAACAATTCGGAAAGAGACGAAGCTGTATCTATACTCTGCGGTACCACGCTTTTTGACGCATGGCTGCGCCCCCTCACATGTGCCGTCTATTGATTGCAATTATCTTATCATATTTTTTTGCATTTGTCAAGCGTTTTTTCAAATTTTATCCAGATAACGGCATGCTGCAAGCGCTGCCTGTGCGCCGTCCGAAACCGCTGTGACGATCTGCCGGACTGCTTTTGTGCGGCAGTCTCCGGCGACAAATACGCCGTTTGTCTTGGTTGTGCAGCGTTCGTCCGCAATGGCATATCCCGCTTCATCAAGCTGCATAAACGCCGCAAATACATCATTTTCAGGCTGCTGTCCGATCGCAGCAAACGCACCTGCGACCGGCAGTTCTTCCGTGCTGCCGTCTTTGCGGATCTGCAAACCGGTCAGACTGTCTGTTCCGCGCAATGCGGTCACTTCTGCATTGCAGATGATCTTCACATTCGGCAGTTTGCGCACCTTATCCTGCAAAACCGGATCGCCGGTCAGCTCCGGCAGATTCTGGATCACGGTGATCTGCGCACAAATATCCGAGAGGAAAACTGCATCCTGCAAAGCTGTGTTTCCCCCGCCGATGACTGCAACATCTTTTCCGCGGTAAAATGCACCGTCACACACCGCACAATAGCATATGCCGTGTCCGGTCAGCTCTGCTTCCCGCGGCAATCCCAGCAGCCGATGCCGGGAACCCGCTGCGATAATCACCGCATCTGCTTCATAATCGCCATATTCTCCGTGCAGCACAAAGCCATCTTCCTGCTGCGCCATGCCGGTGATATTGTCCATCTCCAGCGCTGCACCTGCTGCTTCCGCCTGTGCCATCAGCTTCTCTGCAAATTCGGCTCCGCTGATCGCCGTTTCCGTCGGAAAATTCTCAATTTTCGGCGAAAATGTGATTTGTCCGCCGAAGTTCTCTTTTTCCAGTACCAGCACGGTTTTTCCGGCTCTTCTGGCATAAAGCGCCGCAGTCAGTCCGGCAGGGCCTGCGCCGATGACTGCGATCTGATGCCGGCTCATGCGTTTGCCGCAGCCGCTGCATGCTGCATCTGAAGCGCTGCCTGCTCCGTGAATCTCCGGATATTGGAAACATTCACGATTTTCTCGCTGCTGCTGCCGTTCGGTACGATCAAAGTCGGTGCCTGATGAATGTCATACTTCTGCACAAGCTCCGGTTCTTCATCTGCGATCACCTTCTGATACGCAATGCCTGCCTGATTCAGAAAGCGCTCTGCCATCTTGCAGTTCGGGCAGGTGCGCGTTGCAAACAGCAAAACCTGATCTTCTGCCGGTGCTTCCGGTTCGGTCGTTTCGCTCAGATTGACCACGCTTTTGCGCTGCATAATGCTCCGTTCAATGACATATTCCTTCCGGTCTTTGAATTCCTGCGCTTTGCCGTCATTGAAGTTTTTCACCGGACGATAATAACCTGTGATGCGGCTGTAAACCTCTGTTTCGCATCCGCATTCCGGACAGACATACTGCTCGCCGACCAGATAACCGTGATTCTTGCAGACCGAATAAGTCGGCGACATCGTATAATAAGGCAGCTTATAATTCTCTGCGATCTTGCGCACGAGATTTGCGGCAGATTTCCAATCCGGCAGCTTTTCGCCCAGAAATGCGTGGAATACCGTACCCGATGTATAGCGCGTCTGGAGATCATCCTGAATATCCAGTGCAGAGAAAATATCTTCTGTATAGCCGACCGGCAGGTGCGAGCTGTTCGTATAATACGGTGTCTGACCGGGCTGCGCTGCCGTGATGATATCCGGATACCGCGCAACATCATGTTTTGCAAGCCGATAGGTCGTGGATTCTGCCGGCGTTGCTTCCAGATTGTAAAGGTCGCCGTACTGCTCCTGATA
>DMBA01000026.1 GCA_003446315.1 Ruminococcus sp.
CGCTTCATCGCAGAAGACAGCACGATCCGCATCACCGAACAGGGTCTTGTCAATGCAGACGTTACCCACGACAACAACCAGAAATCGGATGACGTTACAAAGATCCTGAAATTTGTTGCATTCCTGATTGATGAGAATGCACTTGCTCAGCGCTGATGCATAGCACGCAGATCGGACATATGTGCTGAGGCTCTGTGCATCCGCCCTTACAACTTCAGTTCAGAGCACGGATACGGTCTTTTTGACCGTATCCGCGTTCGCATATACACAATTTGTCACATTTGTATCGAAAAACAAAGGGCAAATCGGGTGAAAAAAGGAGGAGTTTTTATGTATCGTTCTAAGAAAAAAGCCGTATCTGTGCTGCTGAGCTCTGCACTGTTTCTGAGCAGTCTCTCAGCAATGCAGCCTGCGATCCCTGCATCCGCAGCAGATCATAATTACGGCGAAGCACTCGCACTTTCTCTCTATTTCTTTGACTCCAATGCATGCGGAACCGGCATCACAGACGGCCCCCTCACTTGGCGCGGTGACTGTCACACCTATGATGCTGACGCTTCCACTGCCGGTCTGGACGGAACTGCAAAATCAGTCGTTGATCCCGATAATGACGGAAAAGTGGATCTGACCGGCGGCTATCACGATGCCGGTGACCACATCAAATTCAATCTCACCATCGGCTTCGGTATGCAGAGCCTTGCACTCTCGGAATATCTCAATCCCGGCATCTACAAAAAAGCCGGCTGCGAGGAGCATCTGCATTATATCCTCAAGCGCGGCGCGGATTATATGATGAAATCCACCTTTTTGAACAGCGCCGGCGAAGTCGCTGCCGTTGCCGGTACCGTTGCAGACGGCAACCTCGACCACGCTTATTGGTCTGCGCCGGAAGTGCAGACTTATGAACGTAAAGTCTTCTGGCTGACCGCTTCATCCAATAACTCTGCCGTTTGCTGCGAAATGGCTGCCGGTCTTGCCGGTACTGCCTATGTCTTCAAGGAATCCGATCCGACTTATGCCGCAGAATGCATCAAATATGCAAAAGCACTCGTCAAATTCGCATCCGCACACAGCGGAAACAACTGCGAAGGCATGAGCTTCTATTCCACCAATTCCATGTATCAGGATGAAGAAGCGCTTGCAAATGCATGGCTCTGGATCCTCGATGAAGGCACAAAACCCAACTACGCCCCGAAAAACGGCGACTACGGCGGAGGCATGGGCGACTGGGACAAATATCAGTGGGACAAGGTCTGGCAGGGCTTCTCCGTGCTGATGTATAAGGCAACCGGCGAGGATGTCTATCGTGACGAGCTGCTCTATGAGCACAATAAAAACGGCATCACTTCTTCCAAATTCAAGGGCGATGCCGGCTGGGGCAATTCCAGATATAACTGCGCCATCCAGATGACTGCCCTCGCACTCGCCGGCGATGACGCTTCTTCTGAATATGCAAAGGCTGCCAAATATCAGATGGACTGCATTCTCGGCGACAATTCCCTGAATTACAGCTTTCTGATCGGTTACGGCGACAAATGGCCGACCCATATCCATCACCGCGCTGCAAACCCCGGTGACGGTACACAAACCGCTGATTCGAATATGTCTGCAAAATACACCAATTACGGCATGCTCGTCGGCGGCATCAACAACGACGGCTATCAGGATGAGACAAATAAGTATCAATATACGGAAGGTGCGCTGGATTATAACGGTTGCTTCGCACTCGCCTGCGCCGGACTCTATCGGCTCTACGGCGGCGATGCTTCCGCGGCAAAGACCATTGCACAAAATGCTTCCGAGATCAACGATACCTTCTTTGATTCGATCGCAATTCAAACCACTACCACAACAGAGCCGACACCGATCGGCACACTCCGCGGCGATGTCGATTGCAGCGGTGATGTTGATGTATCCGATGCCGTTTTGCTCGCCCGGTTCCTCGCAGAGGATTCCGCAGCCGTCATTACTCCGACCGGCTTAATCAACGCAAATGTCGATTCGGATCAGCAGCCGACCCCCAATGATGTTACAATGATCTTGCGTTTTATCGCAAAAATGATCGAACTCTAAAGTAGAACACCTTGCAATCGCGTGCGGTGCTTTACCGTGCGCGATTGCGTTTTCATCGGAAAGGAACAACAGATGCAGAATAAACCGGAAATTCAGGAAAAAATGCAGAAGATCCTGCGCAGAGCCGGCGTTTGGGCTGTGCTGATCCTGCTGTTTGCCGCGATGGTCTACGGCGCAAACAATCGCATTGAGGTGACGGATTATGTTTATGAAACGTCCAAAGCGCCTTTTTCCTTCAATGGATTCCAGATCGTTCAGATCAGCGACCTGCATAATCAGGTGTTTGATGAAAACAATGCCCCGCTTTACGAAAAGATCCGTGCGCTGGAACCGGATCTGATCGTTCTGACCGGCGATATCATTGACGGGGAAACCCATATCAATGAGGATGCTGCCATCGCATTCCTCACAGAGATGCCGCAAATCGCTCCGACGTTTTATGTCTATGGAAATCACGAGCATCTGCTGGAAAAATCACAGTTTGAATCCTATCAGGCGCGTGTGGAAAGCACCGGCGTTCAGCTTTTGTGCAATGAAACAGTTCAGGTGCAGTCGCACAACGGACAAACGCTCTCACTCATCGGCATGGATGATAACTCTCTGCAAGCCAATATCCTGAAAACGCTTGTCTCTGAAGCACCGGATGATTTCAAGATCATGCTGGCACATGAGCCGCAGTTTTTCCATGATTATTATGCGGAAACCGGCGTAGATCTGATCTTTTCCGGTCATGTGCACGGCGGGCAGTTCCGCATTCCGTTCACGCATATCGGTCTGTTTGCGCCGGATCAGGGCATCTTCCCAAAATATTCGGAAGGCATCCACCAAGAGGGCGACTCCACAATGGTCATCAGCCGCGGACTGGGCAACAGCGTGTTCCCCTTCCGGCTGTTCAATCATCCGGAGATCGTGCGTGTCACAATTCAAATCACGGAATGAGAGGACATCCATATGCAAATTGCTTTGATTCTCACAGGCGGAACCATATGCAGCCGAACTGCGCCGGACGGTGCACGCAGAAGTGATGTGGATACCGCGCTGACCGTTCTGGAACAGCATTACCGGATGACACATCCGTATTCTTCCGTGACGTTTCAGGTGCATATGCCGCTGAACCGGCTGAGTGAAGACCTCACACCGGATGACTGGTGCATGCTGCTCCGCACGATCGCTTCCCTCGATTGCTCCCAGCTTGACGGCATCATCATTGCACACGGCACGGATACACTCGATCAGACTGCGGGTATGCTCTCGGCGGCACTCTGCGGCATCTCGGTGCCGGTTGTACTCGTTTCGGCGATTGCGCCGCTGCATGAAGCACAAAGCAACGGCCACGCCAATTTTGACGCAGCCGTGAAACTCATATTAAAGCATTTGTGCGCGGGTGTGTGGGCTGTCTATGAAAACAGCGACGGTTATATGTATCTGCACCGCGGCTTCGAGTTGCTCCCCTGTCAGCATGACAGCATTGATTTTTTCAGCAGCACCATGAAAACAGTGGATGCCGTGCTCGAAGAAACAGAAACCTGCATCCCCCGCACGACCTGCATGGATCTGCAAGTGCTCTCAGACTGCTTCCCGCCGGAAGTTCTGCTGCTGCGTCCCTATAACGGGCTGCGTTATGACAAAATTGCACTCACGGATGTATCTGCCGTTGTGCACGGCACTTATCACTCCGAAACTGCCAATTCGACCCGTTTTTCGCCTTATGCCGTGCAAACACTCATCCAGCGATGCCAAAAAGCAGGCATCCCCTGTTTTCTCGCGCCGTGCAGCATTCACAATCAAACCTATGGTTCCAGCTTTGATCTGGTGCAGGAAGGTGCGATCCCGCTGGAAGCGGTGACCCTTCCCTTTGCTTACGGTGCAGTCTGGGTTGCCTGCATGCATGGTTTTCATGGCGAAGCACTCATCAGCAGAGTGCGGCAGATCCGTCAGTCGCTGGATAGCCAGTGCTTCCTCTGCTGCATGTAAATTTTGCGTACCTGCGTTAAAAATGCATGTACCTGCGGCAATTTGAAATCCATATATGTCCACGGGAACGGATTCCATGCGCCGCGTGCATAAAACAATGTCAGCTCTGCATATATGCCCTCTGACAGCGGGATGCGGTGTCCTGCATTTTTGGTCGTGGCAAGAGAGAGTCTGCCGGGACTGACAAAACCCGGATCCAGATTGACACGGCGGTTGCCGGCATCTGCAAGCGACTGCTCAATGCTGTTGGTCAGCGTCTTGATCGCGGCAAGCTCTGCCGGATCGCGGCACTCCGAAAATGAAAGCATCTTGCGATATACCACGCCGCCCATCTCCGCATCATAATAGGGCGAAATCGCTGAAAAACTGTAAGCATCGGATTCCAGATCGGTTTCCCCGAATGCGGCTTTCAGTCTCGAAACGGCGATATCTGCTGTTTCCTGCTCTGTGAATAACACCGCGCAAATGAGTTTTTCCGGCTCAAAATGAACTGCATTTCCCATTTTATCTGCACCTTCCTTTTGCATTTATCATATCACGGAATGCAGGAAATGTCAAGCAGGATGCAGCAATGGAAAGGATCAACCAAATGAAACTGAACGAAAAGGCTGCGGCGATCTGTGACGCGCTGGATGTGCTGTATCCGGATGCGCTCTGCTCGCTGCAATATGAGAAACCCTATGAGCTGATGATCGCAACACGGCTTTCGGCGCAGTGCACGGATGCCCGCGTCAATATCGTGACAAAGGATCTCTTTCAGCAATATCCGACACTGGATGCCTTTGCCGATGCCGACCTCGCCGAACTGGAAAAAGCTGTGCATCCATGCGGGTTTTATCGCGCAAAAGCAAAGAGCATCAAGGAAATGTGTCAGCGGGTGCGGGATGTCTACGGCGGCGTTGTGCCGGACAATATGGATGATCTGCTCACGCTCCCCGGCATCGGACGCAAAACCGCAAATCTCCTGCTCGGCGATGTCTACGGCAAGCCGGCTGTCGTCACTGATACGCACTGCATCCGCATTTCCGGCAGGCTCGGTCTGACCAAACGGCATGCGCCGGAACAGGTCGAGGATGATCTGCGGAATATCCTGCCGCCGGATCGCGCTTCCCGTTATTGTCATCAGATGGTGTTGTTCGGGCGGGATACCTGCACGGCACGCAATCCCAAATGCGCCGCATGTCCGCTGAAAGCATATTGCGTTGACCCGAATTTCACCAAGATCGCAAAAAAGACCTGATCCGGCTGCGGCTTGCTTTTATTTTGTAAATAAAATAAAAATAGCAGAAAAGACTTGACAAAACATCCGAATTGTGCTATAATCCCAACATAGGCTATGAGGAAGCCAAGCATGTGTTTGCCCATGTTTTCAGAGAGCCGGCGGATGGTGTGAGCCGGTAATATGCAAGCGGATGTATCCCTTCTGAGCCGGAACGCCCAAACCGATCAGGCGGTAAGTGTTCCCGTGATTCTGCGTAAATGAATAGGGCTTGCTGGAGTCTGAAAGCGGTGTAACGCAATAGCGGCACAATTTGAGTGGTACCGCGGGTAATCAGGAATGATGCTCGTCTCAAAGAAACAAATCTTTGAGGCGGGCTTTTTTATTTTGATCTGACTTTGAAAAAGGAGAATCTGAGATGAACGATCAGGAAAAACTGCTGAACGCTGAAACGAAAATCAAAGAGGTGGCGGAACGTATTACAAGACTGCGCGAGGATCTTGGCATCACGGTGGCGGAAATGGCTGCCCTGACGGACTATTCCGTAGAAGAATATCAGCTCTATGAAGCAGGCGAAAAGGATTTCAGCTTCACTTTCATTTATAAATGTGCAAATGCATTCCATGTCGAGATCTCCGATCTGATGGAAGGCAGCAGCCCGGAGCTGAAAGGCTATACGGTCACCAGAAAAGGCGAAGGTGTCCCGATCGTGCGCAGAGAAGGGTTTGTCTATAACCGGCTCGCTTCCAAATTCAAGAACAAGACCGTCGAGCCTTTCCATGTTGTCATCCCCTATTCCGAAGAAGCACTTTCCAGACCCCTGCATATGGGCAGCCATGCCGGTCAGGAAATGGATATCGTCATCAAAGGCACACTGCGCCATATCATCGGTTCGCATTCCGAGATCCTGCATGAGGGCGACTGCATCTACTACGACAGCTCCATCCCGCACGATGAAGTTGCGCTTGGCGGCGAAGACTGCGAGATCTATGCGTTCGTCATGGCTCCGCACGGCAACGGCGTTTCGGAATATAAAGAGCATGTTGTCGAATATCACTCCACCAATGTCGATAAAGCCGGTCTGATGCATCCGGTCGCTGAAAAATTCGTCACCTGCGAAACCAATGAGGAAGGCGTGCTTTCCGGCGTGCACTTCCATAATCAGGACAAATTCAATTTTGCATATGATATTGTGGATGCAATGGCGGAAAAATGTCCCGATAAAACGGCAATGATCTATGTTGACCGCGACCACAAGGAACGCAGATTTACATTTAAGGATATCAAGCGCTATTCCTGTCAG
>DMBA01000325.1 GCA_003446315.1 Ruminococcus sp.
AAACGCAGGATCTTGCTGTGGATGAATCTGCGCAGGATCAAATAGATGCCGATAAACAGCACCAGAAAGATGATAAACTGGACGATTGCTGAGGCTTTTCCGATGCCGTCCTTTTCAGGGATCTGAAAATTCATTGTTTGCCCTCCGCGTTATTTGATAATGACATGGTTTTTGATCCACTCGACCCAATCCGGATAATGCTTTGCATAGGGATGGGTGCCGTCGCTGGTGTATTCTGCTGTCAGATTGCCGTTTTCATCGTCAAAGATCGGGTTGACATCCAGATAATAAACCTTGTTGTTATCAGAAAGCCCTTTCACCAGTTCATTAAACTGATTGATCTTGGTATTATTGACAACGGAATCTCTTGCAGAACGCGCTGCATCCACATGCAGATTTGCCATGACATAAATGATGGCGTTTGACTGTGCTGACTGAATGCGTCTGATAATGCCTTTGTAATTCTCAATGGTGGTATTGAAATCGCTGCCCAGCTCATTGATGCCCAGCATAATATAGACCTTTGTGAAGGTTTTGGAATTGAGCACGCTCTCAAACGACTGCCCTTTGGTATCGGGCGCTTCACTCTGCGCATTGTCGATCTTATAGGTCGAAAGACCGGTCGTTGCAAAATAGGTTGCACCGTCAATGGGCGCAAAGCTCGCAAGACCGACAGTACGCGAATCGCCGATAAACAACGCATCATCAAAATAACCTTCCGGTGCTGTGGTCGGCACACCGCGCACGACGGCAGCCGTTGTTTCAGCAGCGGTCGTGGAGACATCTGTGCCGGATGTTCCGGTGGATGTGCCCATCGCACTGACGGTTGTACTGCTCAGACTGCTTTGTGTCGTGGTTGAGAGGGTCAGTGCAGAAGTGCCGGTATGGGATTCGATCGGCACGACCGGTTCTGAAACAAATATTGTTTCTGTAGCAGTCATGGATGTCACGATCGTATCCGTGACGGTCAAAGAGGTGATGACCGGTGCTGTTTCAGCCATCGGGTTTTCTTCTGCCGTACTGATCTCCGGTGATGCTTCCGGTTCGGTCAGCGTATCATCCGGCGATTTCCATACAAATTTTTTGCCTGTCCATAAAAACAAAATGGAAAAGAGAACGGCAAGCAGGGAACGGTATGATTGTTTCAAATTCATGGACTGCGCCTCTCTTTCAGAATCGGAAATACAGGAACGGATCGTTCATGCCGCGATAGATGCAATAGCAGGATAAGCTGAAAATCACGACCAGTTCCGGGATCCAGAACAGCTTTCCAAATGATTTGCGGTATCTTTTCGGGAACGATTTATATGCATATTCCCGCAGGAACGGGATGAACAGCAGCGGCAGATAGACCCATTTTTGTGCGGAGATACATACAAAACCAGCCAGCAGCGTTTCACCGATCCAGAAATACTGACCGCTGGTTCGCTTGGTACGCTTTTTCATATAGCGGAAGATATTCTGCGGCAAAGCGGTGCAGAACAGCAAACCGATCAGGAGCCATTTGCCGTAAGTTTCCCAATAATTGATATAATCGGTCTGGAACAGTGCCGGTTCTCCATAGCCGAACAGCTTCGAAAGATAAATACCGATCTGCTTCAGATCCGAGATGGCAAACAGCAGCCATGACATCGGGATCCAGAACAGCATATAAAGATGACCGAGCCATTTTTGTTTGGTCAGCGTTTTGCCGATCCATGCTTTTTCGACGGAAAGCAGCGCAAACAGCAGCATGCCCCAGAGAATGAAATTCCAGTCTGCGCCGTGCCAGAAGCCTGTCAGCGTCCAGACCACAAACATATTGAGATACATGCGTTTTTTGCCTTTGCGGTTGCCGCCGAGGGGGAAGTAAACATATTCCTTGAACCATGTGCCGAGCGTCATATGCCAGCGCCGCCAGAATTCTGTCATGGTTGTGGAGAGATAGGGGTGATTGAAGTTTTCCGGGAAATGGAACCCGAACATTTTGCCCATGCCGATCGCCATTTGCGAATAACCGGAGAAATCAAAATAAAGTTGCATGCTGTATGCAAAAATACCCATCCATGCTGCTTTGCCGGTAATGGATTCATAGCCGACATTTTGCAGATCCGTCCAGAGGCTGCCAAGACGGTTTGCAAGCAGCACTTTTTTTCCAAGACCAATGATGAAGATCTGCAAGCCATCAAAGAATTCAGCGCGGTTTACGGTTCGTTTGTGCAGCTCTGTCTGTACATCGGAAAACCGGACGATCGGGCCGGCAATGAGCTGCGGAAACAGCAGAATATATGTGCCGAGGTCGATCAGGCTGTATTCGACTTTGACATCGCCGCGGTAAACATCAATCAGATAAGAAGCGATCTGGAAGGTGAAGAAGCTGATGCCAAGCGGCAGGATCAGATTGGTCAGCGGGAGATCAATCAGCGGGAGATGATTGAGATTCCGGATAAAGAAATCAGCATATTTGAATACAAACAGGTTTCCGAAATCCCAGACCAGACCGACAATGAGCCAGTGCTTCTGATGGGAATCCTTTCTGCCGATGAACATGCCGCAGATCCAGTTGATGACAACAGATGCAAGGATCAGCCAGAGATATGCCGGTGTTTCGATCGCACCGTAAGCATAAAAAACAATGCTGAAAAAGAGCAGCACGAGATTTTTTGCGTGTTTGCTGACCAGCATGTACACTATAATACAAAATGGCAGAAACCAGAATAAGAATTCAAAGCTGCTGAATACCATAAACGTCTCCTATCGTGAAAAATAAGGGATCAGTCGCTGAAATCGCGGTCTATGTTGATAAAGAACTGATAATCCGGATACCGGATGTTCAGTGCACGGCGGATCTCATCCGTAATGCTTTCCGGCGATTCCGTCTTGAAGTCAAAAATCAGGTCAAAGGAAACGGCTCTGACGGCTTCCTCTGTATAGAAACCGTGCATTTGGAGGATCTGCGGATACTTTTCGATCGTATTCCGGATCGCATGCTTCATTTCTTTTGCCGTTTCGCTGTCTGTATTGGATGCATACACACCGATGGTGAGAATCACGCCGAATTCCTGATAGATCTGCGCGGTCAGTGTGCGGGTGATCGTATCCAGTTTGCGCACGGTGATATTGTCATCCAGTTCAATATGCACCGAGCCGAACGATTCTTCCGGGCCATAGCTGTGCAGGATGAGGTCATATGCACCGAGCACTTCCGGATGCTCACAGAGTCTGTCACGGATCTTTGCAGTCAGTTCGGCAGGAAAGCGCTCGCCGATGATGTGGTTCATGGTGTTCATCATGATCTCCGCGCCGGCTTTCAGGATAAACATGGAAATGACTGCGCCCAGAATGCCTTCCAGATTGACATGCAGCGTCATGCTGACGACCGCAGAAATAAAAGTTGCAACGGAAATGACCGAATCAAACAGGGCATCGGTGCCGGATGCGGACAGCGATCCGGAATTGAGTTCCTTGCCCTTTTTCCGGTAATAAAGCCCGAGAATGATTTTGGCAGCAATTGCCGCTGCAATGACGATCAGCGAAACAAACGTATGGTTTGTCTCGTCCGGTGTGATGATTTTCAGAATGGATTCTTTCAGCGAAGTCAGACCGGCAATCAGAATCAGGATCGCAATGGCAAAATCCGTGATATATTCAATTCTGCCGTGCCCGTAAGGGTGCTGACGGTCTGCTGCTTTTCCCGCAAGTTTTGCACCGATGATCGTAATGACAGATGAGAGTGCATCACTCAGATTGTTGACAGCATCCAGAATGACCGCGATCGAATGCGCTGCCAGACCCACGCCTGCCTTAAAAATCACAAGCAGCAGATTGACGGCGATCCCGCGAAAGCTGACTTTTATAATCTCACTCGTTCGGTTATATTCCTTGTCCATATATATAGTGTGATCCCTCGTAACAGATATCAAAAAAACGACTGTTTTACAGAAAGCGGCACAATGCCAACTTGTATTATAACACAAAATGTACTGAATGTCAAGAAAGCGCCGTAAAACCGTAAATTTCGCTAAATTTCAAGAGATTGCGCAATCGAAAGCAATCATTGCAGATATTTGCATTCCGTAATCTTCCGCAACCCGATCCGGCCGGATGAATGTGAAAAAACTTGCAAAAACTTATCACAAATATTTCAAAAATGATAGACCGGTTTCAGTTTTTTTTAAGAAAGCCGTGCTATCATAAAGACATAGAAAGAGAGAAGCAAACTTCTCCGGAAAGACAAACAGGTTCGAAACAGATGCATACAGTGAAAGGATGGATTGTCATGAAAAAGAAGGAAAAAGCACATGTTTGCGCGGTTGTCGTATCAGCGATGACACTTGCATTCGCTGCGAATGCTGCTGCGGCGGTCAAGGGCGATGTCAACGGTGACGGCTCTGTGAATCTCGCAGATGTCACAAAGGTCAGCCGGTATCTGACCGGCAAGGACACCGATCTGACAGACGGCGATGCTGCGGATCTGAACGGCGACGGTCGGATCAATGCCATTGACCTGACGCTTGTCAAGCGGTCGGTTCTGACGGCATCGGATGTGACCGTCACACCGGATGACAGCTATGTGACCCAGATCACATTTGATTCCGGTTCCGTGACACTGAAAAACGCAAATGATGCGGTCGTCAGTGCGGATCAGGCGCAGAATGTCAAGGTGGAAAACGGTACATATGTGACCATCACACAGCCGACTTCTGACGGTACCAACGATTTCGGCGATATCAATATTGACGGTACCTGCACAAACGGTCAGATCAAGGTGGATGTGGATGAAACGACCTATGCGACCGGTCAGGTGACGGTGAATCTGCGCGGACTGACCCTCTCCAATCAGACGGATTCGCCGATCTATGTCAGCCAGATCGCTGATGAATTCGTTTTGACCGTGAAAAAGGATACGGTCAACACCATTTCGGACGGCACTTCTTATACGAATGCGGATCAGGGATCCGGCGCGGTCTATTCGCTGGATGATATGAAGATCAAAGGCAAGGGCACGCTGATCGTCAACGGCAACTGCGGGGACGGCATTGTGTGCAAGGATGACCTGAAAATCTGGAACGGTGATATTCAGGTCACGGCGGTGGATGACGGCATCCGCGGCAAGGATTCCATTCGCATCGGCGATCCGGATGCAACGGATAATTATACCGGTTTGAAAGTATCTGTGAAAACAACTTCCGGCGACGGTCTGAAAACCACCAATGATACCGCGGATTCCGGCAAGGGCTATATCCGGATCAACGGCGGCACGATTGATATTGATGTCAATGAAGGCGACGGTATTCAGGCGGAACAGGCAGTTGAGATCAACGGCGGCGATATCACCATTTCGACCTATGAAGGTTCGTCTTATACCGGCACGAGCAGTTCTTCCGGCGGCAATACCGGTTGGGGCTGGGGCGGCGGTTGGGGCGGCGGTCCCGGCGGCGGTCAGGATGGCAATTCCAATAAAACCGATATCTCTGCAAAAGGCATCAAGGCGGTCGGTCTTTACGATGCAGCCGGTACCACATGGCAATCCGGCGGCACGATCACCATTACCGGCGGCAATCTGAATATTGATTCTTCTGATGACTGCATCCACGGTTCCGGAAATGTGGATCTGTTCGGCGGACAGATGACGCTTGCGACCGCGGATGACGGCTGCCACTCTGACCGGATTATCACGATCGGTGACAGCACGGCTGACGATTATCAGGATGTTGTCATCAATGTCACAAAGGCTTATGAAGGCATCGAAGCCGTCCAGATCTGCCAGAAAAGCGGTTCTGTTACGGTGAAATCGACAGATGACGGCTATAATGCAGGCGGCGGCGCGGATGGCTCCGGCAGCGGCGGATTCGGCGGCCCCGGCGGCGGCTGGGGACAGGGCAGCAGTGCTTCGAACGGCTTGAGCTATCTGCTCCAGTTTGACGGCGGTTTTGCGATTGTCAGCGTAGATAACGGCGACCACGATGGCTATGATTCCAACGGCGATATCGTCATCAATGGCGGCTATGTCATCACAAACGGCAATGAACCCTTCGACTGCGGTGACAGCGGCAATTCAATCAGAGTCAACGGCGGCGTTTGGGTTTCGAATTGCGCCAGCGGCGGCATGAACATGGGCGGAAGTTCCATGACGGCAACCGCTACGGCTTCCGGATCTGTGTCGGCAGGTCAGCGTGTATCGGTTGTGGACAGCGCCGGTAATGTTGTGGTATCGTTTATCACGGGCAAGGCGGTATCCGAGTTCAAAGTCGGCGGAAATGTGAAATCCGGTGTCAGCTTCCAGACCGGCGGCACACTGAATAATGCAACATATTTCCAGACACTGAATACTACACAGACTGCTGCATACGGCGGCACATTAAGCGGCGGAACAGCCATTTCGGGCGGCAGCGGCGGATTCAATCCTTTCGGCTAAAGTGATCTATAATGAGGGCTGCCAGCCATTAAGAATCCCATTTCGAATCTATCGAAGAAACCTATGAAATCTGCGTTCCCTAAGCAGCAATAACAGAATCATATGAAGCCGCATTTCCGCCCCCTTCCGGAGATGCGGCTTTTGTATGCAGCAAAAGATTACAGGATTCTTTGCATCTGCGTCAATTTTAATGCACTGTAAATCACACAAAATTGTACAAGATGACGAATTTTGCATAACAACCAAAAAGTGCTTGACTTTTTGCGCCGATTTAGAGTATAATAAACGTAATCAAACACTTTTGCGTGTAAATGCAGAGGACATGTCGCAAGAGAGCGCTCATCTGACAGAGAGGATGCTGACCCGCTGAAAGGCATCCGATGATCTCTTTTCCGGTACCACCGCTGCTGCAAAAGCCGATGGGAATGAGAAAACGCTCGGGTGGAACCGTGCGCGTTTGAACCATATCAGAATGGAACAAACCCGTACCCCGAACAGCTGAAAACTGTTCGGAGTGCGGTTTTTTTATTGCAGTCCGAACCAACTTTGTACGGAGGGATGTAACATGAAAATCGCATTTGAGAACGGCAGCTATGAAAGCGCTGCCCCGATCACGGTCTATGATGCTGCAAAGGAAGCAGGTGTCCTGAGCCGTGATGTCATCGCTGCTCTGGTAAACGGTCAGCCGGCAGACCTGACTATGGAATTGCAGGCGGATGCAGATGTCAAACTGCTCACATTTGAGGATGCAGAGGGCAGACATATCTTCAACCATACTGCTGCGCATATCCTTGCACAGGCTGTCAAGCGCCTGTTCCCGGAAGTCAAGCTGACCATCGGCCCTGCAATTGACCGCGGCTTCTATTACGATTTTGATACGGATAAGCCGTTCAATGCCGATACGCTGACGGCGCTGGAAGCTGAAATGAAGAAGATCGTCAAGGAAAATCTGCGCATCGAACGCTTTACGCTTCCGAAAGATGAGGCGATCAAGCTGATGCAGGAGCGCGGCGAATCTTATAAGGTGGAACTGATCGAAGAATTGCCGGAAGGTGAAACGATCAGCTTCTATAAGCAGGGCGAATATACCGATCTTTGCGTCGGCCCGCACCTCTTTGCAACAGGTCTGGTCAAGGCATATAAACTCACATCCTGTACGGGCGCTTATTGGAAGGGCGACCAGAATAATAAGCAGCTTACCCGTATTTACGGCGTTGCATTCCCGAAAAAGGAAATGCTCAAAGAACATCTGGAAATGCTTGAAGAAGCAAAGAAACGCGACCATAATAAACTCGGCAGAGAGCTGGGCTATTTCACCACGGTCGATTATATCGGTCAGGGTCTGCCGATCATGCTGCCGAAGGGCGCAAGAGGCATTCAGCTTCTCCAGAGATGGGTCGAGGATTATGAGCAGTCCAAAGGCTGCCAGCTCACCAAAACACCGCT
>DMBA01000317.1:0-17068 GCA_003446315.1 Ruminococcus sp.
CACAATATCACACAAAAAGCGCCCTGTATGCATACGGGGCGCTTTTCTTATTGTTTCATGACAGTCTTATCCGAACAGATAAGTCCCGTCGCTGGTTTTCACCATCAAAATTTCCTTATTTTCCGCAACCGGAACGGCTTCTTCATCGCCCTGATAGAGCACATAAAGTGAGAATTTGACATCCTGCAATTCCTGCGCATCTTTTTTGCACTGTTCGACGAACGCATCATCGAACACATTTCCGGCGACAAAAGCCTGGAAAAACGCATCTGTTGAAGCCTCATCGCTGGTATATTCCGGAACCTGCAATTCGGTGATATGCCAGCTTTCATAACCGTCCTCATCGAACCGGGTGCACATCTCATCAAAGGCGCTTTCAACTGTTTTGTCGTTTTCTTTCAGGAAATCGGCATAAACATCGAGATAAGGCGGATACACAACCGATTGATAAGCGGCAAAATCCTTATGTTCAATGGCTTCAAAATAGATTTTCAGACAATCGGAATAAGCCTGATCGAACCCTTCCGGCACCGTCAGTGTCATATCCGCCTGCATCATCTCATCCGTTTTATTTCCCGTACCGCAGGCAGAACAGAGCATAACAGCAGCGCAAGCGGCACAGAGCATCCCAAAATGTTTCATAAATTGCCCCCTCAAACAAGAATCAGATACCATTCACCCTGATAGTGCAGCGCATAGATGGTTTCATCCGGCAATGATTTATCCGTTTCGCACTTTTCGCCGGAACCCTTCTGGGTCAAATAGCGCGTGATGGTCAGTTCCACAAAGGCATCTGTTTCCTCTGAAACCGGCGATTCCCCGCGGTCGGAAGCGAGATCATCGAGCATTTTCTGCATGGTATCTCTGGTCGGAGAAAGGACATCTTCCTTCACAACATTGGTGACATCGAGCATCGAAAAATCGAATTCACCGCCGAAGAATCCCTGAAAACTGGCATAGGAATTCTCCAGAATCTCCGCATCGGTATATTTTCCGTTATAGAAGTATTCCATTTCATATTCATGATACATCGGGAACAAAGTTGCAGTGAACTGTTCCGGATCTTTCTCCTGAATAGATTCATGCAGCGAAACAACTTTTTCCGCAAGATCCTGATCCATAAAGCGATTGTCATATTGGATTGCAATAGGAAGATCTGTATCGCAAGTGATGGTCGCACCATAGGGCATATCTTCTGTTTCGATCGGTTCTTCCTCAGCAGCATCGTTATTTGCACAAGCAGAGAGCAGCCCGCCGGACAGCAAAAGTATGCCGAAGACTGCGAAAAATCTTGATTTCATAAGAAAAAAACATCCTTCCGGTAAAAGATTGCATGGACATTATAGCACGGATGCCCTGATTTGTCAAGAAGCATCATCCTCAAGCAAAATGAGCTGCTCCAGCAAATCGTCCTGCAATTGCCGAATCTCCTCAAGCCTGTTGCAAACGGACTGCATCTTCTCATAATCGCCCGCCACGGATTCATCGGAGAGGGATTCCTGCAAGGCATCCTGTTCTGTCTGCAAGGCATCCATTTCCTGTTCGATGCGTTTTTGTTCCGCACGCCGTTTGGCATCGAGCGCACGCTGTTCTTTGGAGCGATAGCCTGCTTTTTTATCTTCGGCAGCTTTGCGCTGTTTTTCCTCGGCAGCGGCAGCCTGTTCCGCCTCCGTCCGGCGGCGAATCTGTTCCTGATAGGCAGAGAACCGTCCTTTGAAGCGTTCCAGCGCACCGTTTTCCATCACAAACAACTGATCTGCGAGCCGATCGAGGAGATAGCGGTCATGGCTGACAAACAGGATGGTGCCGTCAAAATCGGCAAGTGCCTGTTCGAGGATCTCTTTTGTTGCGAGATCAAGGTGGTTTGTCGGTTCATCGAGCAGCAGCACATTGCCGTGCTCCATCATCAGGATGGCGAAGCAAAGTTTTGCGCGTTCGCCGCCGGAGATCACGCCGGTTTCCTTAAAGACATTCTCACCGGTCAGCCGCACCTGTCCAAGCAGACTCCGCACCTCAAAGTCAGAGAGTGTGGGATAGCGGTCATGCAGTTCATCGAAAACGGTCGCATAGGGATTCAGGCTTTCGCTTTCCTGTTCAAAGCAGCCGAGTCTGGTGCCGGCAGCCCAGCGCACAAGCCCTTTATGCGGAAGAATATTGCGGAGCACTTTCAGGAGTGTAGATTTGCCCGCGCCGTTTTCGCCGATAATTCCGATCTTATCGCCGCGGCGCACCGTAAAGGACACGCCGTCCATGAGCGTCTTCTGACTTGTGCCTGTTCCGACCGTCAGATCGACATTCTTGACTTCCAGCAGATCAATCGGCGGCACAACGCTGTAAGTGAACTGGAGTCTTGCTGTTTTCGCAGCAGAAACGGGCTTTTCGATGCGTTCCATTTTATCGAGTTGTTTCTCGCGGGATTTGGCAGATTTGGCAGTCGATGCACGCACTTTATTCCGGGCGATATAGTCTTCGAGTTTGGCGATCTCGCGCTGTTGGGCTTCATATTCTTTCTGCTGCCGTTCACGGGATTCGGCACGCAGCTTGATAAAGGCGGTATAATTGCCTTTATAGCGCGTCAATTCGCCGCGTTCAAGCTCACAGATACTGGTGCAAAGCCGATCGAGGAAGAAGCGGTCGTGGCTGACGATGAGCAATGCGCCGCGCCATGATTTCAGATAATCTTCCAGCCAGCCGACGGTCTGGAAATCGAGGTGGTTTGTCGGTTCATCGAGGATGAGGAGATCCGGCGCTTCGAGCAGCAGCCGGCAGAGTGCCAAACGGGTCTTTTCGCCGCCGGAGAAACCGGAAACCGTCCGCTGCAAATCGGATTCTGCAAAGCCCATGCCATAGAGCACCGTCCGGATACGCACATCCGTAGTATAGCCGTCATTGATTTCGAAGAACGCAGAAAGCCGCGCATATTCGTCCATTTCGGCATCTGTCAGACCCTTTTCCATTTTCAGTTCGAGCTGCTGCATGGTATCTTTTGCCGCCCGCAGATGTGCAAAGGCGCTGTTCATTTCTTCCAGCACTGTTTTGCTGCCGTCCAAAGCGGCATTTTGCGCCAAATACCCGATTCTGAGATTCGGTGCTTTGGCGATTGCCGGCTCATCGTGTTCAAAGGCATCCGGCAGTTCCTGTTCGGTCAGGATGCGCAGAAAGGTACTTTTTCCGCATCCGTTATCGCCGACCAGCCCGATCCTGTCCTGATTCTCGATCGTCAGGGCGACAGAGCGCAGCACATGATGATCCTGATAAAATTTATGTATTCCGTTGCATGAAATCAGCATAAGTCCTCCGGTAAAATTGAATAAAGCAAATGGGATCAGCGCAGATCCTTTGCAAAGAAGGCATCATCCCGTGCATCCCAAACGATCCGCACCGCCTGCGCAGCGCAGGCGGTCACGAAGCAGATCGTCCTTCTTAAAGCTCCACTTTCACGGCGACAAAGCCATAAGGCGGCAATTTCACATCATTTCCGTTGATCTCGCCGTGCACAACATCAAACATTTTATAGCGGTCAGTAAACGGTGTTTTATCGACACCGAAGACAATTTCGCGGTCAGAGCGATTGAGTGCAATGACCATTGCTTTTTTGCGGTGTTTCCGATATCGCGCAAAGACGATATAGTTATCATCGAGGGTGAGAAATTTGAGTTTTCCGTCCACAAAGACCTTGGAAAGATGCCGGATACGGGAAAGCTCCTTCGTATAGTCGATCAGATCCTGATCCTCATGCCCCCAGGGGAAACAGCGCCGGTTAAAGGGATCGCCGTAGCCATCCAGCCCTGCCTCATCGCCATAATAGATGCTTGGGACACCGGGCAGGAAGAATTGCAGCACCATCGCCGCTTTGAGTTTTTTCTTACCGATCTCATACTGCTGCGGATTCAGGCGGCGTTCCGCCATCCAGTCTTTATTTTTACCGGCAGAAGACTCGCCGCCGAAGACGGTAATGGCGCGTTCGATATCGTGTGTGGAAACGAAGTTCATGAGCACATCGCACACACATTTCGGATAGTTTTCGAGGATCGTCATGATCTGATTCCGGAAATCATAGGGGCTGCATCCGCCGAGATACTGCATAATGGCAGTCCGGAAGGGATAGTTCATAACGGAATCGAGCTGATTGCCGAGCAGATAGCGTCTTCTCACGCCATAGGCTTCTTTGGTCGAGGCATCTTCCCAGACCTCACCGATGATGATATGTTCCCCGTCGGCACTTTTGACGCAGTCATGGAGATGATCGAGGAAAGCGTCCGGCAGTTCATCCGCAACATCGAGGCGGAAGCCGGCAGCGCCAAGGCTCATCCAATAATCGAGCACGCCGCCTTTTCCGCAGATATAGTCGGTATACTCCGGCTCATTTTCATTGACATTCGGCAGTGTATCAATGCCCCACCACGCCTCATAGGTATCGGGATAGTGGTGGAAGCTATACCACTTATAGTAGGGGCTGTTCTTCGACTGATACGCACCGACGGTATCATAGCGGCAGAACTTATTGAAATAGATGCTGTCCGCACCGGTATGGGAGAACACGCCGTCGAGGATAACACTGATGCCGTGTCTTGCAGCCTCATTGCAGAGTCTGGCGAAATCCTGATTGGTACCCAGCAGCGGATCGACCTTCCGATAATTGGCAGTATTATAGCGGTGATTCTCATGCGATTCAAAGATCGGGTTGAGATAGATACAAGTCACGCCGAGTGATTCGAGGTAATCGAGCTTCTGCACAATGCCTTCGAGATCGCCGCCGAAGTAATCGTTATTCCAGACATGTCCGTTCTGATCGGGACGATACCACGGTGTTCCGCCCCAATCGTCGCGGAGCACGCGGTCACTTGGGACATTCTCATGATGCAGCCCGCTTTTGCAGAAGCGATCCGGAAAGATCTGATACATCACACCGCCCTTGAGAAAATCGGGCGTATAAAACGCCTCATCGTAGACAGTCAGTTGAAACAGATCGCCTTCCCCGACAACGCCCTCATGCGCAGCAGCCTTCTTGATATAATACCACTGACCGCCTGCCATATAGGAAAAGTAATAATAATGCACACCCGGGATCTTTGCAGAGCAGGTTGCCGCGTAATAGGTCAGATCCTCTTGATGCGTGATCGTATTCATCGGAATAAAGCGTTCCTTCATGCCGGGGCGATAGAGCACCAGCATCGGCGTACTATCGAGCTGCAAAGAAGCAGGCAAACAAATACGGAAGGTACAAGGTTCATTTTGTCTCAGCGCCCCAAAAACCGATTTATAAGCACGATCCCAACTGTCATATATTTTTTTCATATTTCATAACCCCTTTGTCTGTCACTGTATATACCCGTTTTGCTGTGCCGGTGAAAATCTCCGACCCGTGACCGGATGTTGTCACGCTTGACGGATCATCCGGATCATAGCAGATACCGATTTTCATGCCTTCCTGAAAGCCGGACTGATAGTAGCCGAGTGTTTCCGTATACGGTTCGCCGTCCCCTGTCTTATAGTCCACAATGACCGTATGCTGCACATCGCCTTCCGCGTCATAGTGCGTTTCGATTGCGCGGATCACGCCTTCTGCCCGAACCCATTCCTTGCGGTGTTTCACCTGAGAAACTGTAACCACAAGCATCACACAGCCCTCAATCAGAAATGAAACGCAAAAAAGAATCCTAAAAAGTGAGAAACCTACACGCATGATTTATGCACTCCTTTCACATCATAAGCCGCTGTGCTTCATCGCAGCACCCATGACGAAAAATATCACCGCACCCACAATCAAAAAGAGTACGCTCAGGCAAACCGTCAGTGCAACCAGCGCATCTGTGTCCGCAACCACATGCTGAGGATTCTGCGGATCATAGCAGAGCCGGAGCTTCTGCCCGACCTGAAAGCCCGACTGATAATATCCCAGCTCTGTCGTATAGGGAATGCCTTCTTCTGTTTCATATGTCACAAGAACTGCAACATGGTCAGAACCTTTCCGGTGCTTGATCGACGAGATTTCGCCTTCTGCTTTCGGCCATGTTTTCTGCCGTTTCCGGATGACCGGTGTCACAACGGCAAGGACAATCCCCGCAATCAGAAAAAAGCCGCTGAGTATCATCCGAAAAGTCTGCAAATCCTGTGATGCCATAATAACACAACTCCTTTTCCTTGTAATGTGAAATGATGCCCTGTTTTCTGCTTATATGTTCTTTTTCTGAATATAAATCCCCAGACCGATTGTCAAAGCAATCAATAATCCGCCGCTCAAAAACCATGATCGCGTAACCGATTTGCTGTTCACAACGATATTGGTCGGATCATCCGGATTAAAGCAAATGCCGATCTGCATACCTTCTCTGTAGTTGCTTTCATGGTTTCCGAGATTGATTCTCCTGTAGGATACGCCGTCTTCCGTCTGATAATCCACCAGCACTGTATAATCTTTGTCACCGTCACTGTCGTACTCGTAGGTAACAGAACTGATAACCGCATCCGCTTTGACCCATTTCTTCTGATGCGATGCTGTTATGATACCTGCAATAATCATTACAATTCCCATCAGAAGCATATAGATTAAACCGATATTTTTGATTATTTTGATTATCTTCATCTTTTTATCCTCATCTGTTTCTGAATGTCTCAGCGGTTATAAAACACGGGCGGTCAGAAATCCGACCGCCCGCCTGTTGCAGTATTAAAGATGCCAGATATTCTTTGCATACTCGGTGACAGCGCGGTCAGCGGAGAATATACCTGCACCGGCGATATTGTTCAGGCTCATCTTCGCAAAGTGCTGCTGATCTGCATAGCACTGTGCCGCATAAGCCTGTGCATTCCGATAGCTGTCGAAGTCAGCGAGCACCATATACGGATCAAGTGTCCGGAGCGACTGTGCGATCTCCGGGAACTTGCAGTCATTGATGCCGTTTGCAATGCGATCAATGCATGCACGGATCAAGCCGTGATTCTGATAGATCTCCTGCGGATTATAATGCGGTTTCCGCGCATTGACTTCTTCCGTTTTCATACCGAAGATGATGATATTCTCATCACCGGCAGCCTCTTTGATCTCAATATTTGCGCCGTCGAGCGTACCGATGGTCACAGCACCGTTGAGCATGAGCTTCATATTGCCGGTACCGGAAGCCTCTGTGCCGGCAAGTGAGATCTGCTCGGAGAAATCGGAAGCAGGCATCAGCATCTCAGAGAGCGTGACGCAATAATTTTCGAGGAAGACGACCGAAAGTTTATCGCTGATCTGCGGATTCTTCCGGATCTCCTCAGAGAGACACCAGATCATTTTGATGATCTGTTTTGCGAGGTAATAGCCGGGTGCAGCCTTTGCAGCGAAGATATAGGTTTTCGGGGCAAAGTCCATGTTCGGATTTTCGAGCAGCATCTGATAATCTGCGAGGATATTGAGTGCATTGAGGTGCTGCCGCTTATACTCATGCAGACGCTTCACCTGCACATCGAACGCGCTGTCCGGATTGAGCACGATGCCGTTCTTCGCCTTGACATACTTTGCAAATTCGGTTTTATTTTCCCGCTTGACAGCCATGAGTTTTTGGAGCACTTCGGCATCATCCTGATACTTACGCAGCTTTTCGAGCTCTGCGCCGTTTTTGAGGAATCCGTTTCCGATGGTATCCTTGAGGAGCTTTGTCAGTCCCGGATTGGACTGATAGAGCCAGCGTCTGTAAGCGATACCGTTTGTGACATTGGTAAACTTCTGAGGCGTATCGACGAATTCGTTATGGAAGACAGCATCCTTAATGATCTCGGAATGGAGCTTCGAAACGCCGTTGACGCTGTGGGAAGCAGCCACGCAGAGTGTCGCCATATGGATCATATTATCCTGCACGATCGACATTCTGGTTGTAAGCGCACTGTCATTGGTTTTTGCGAAGATCTGTGCGCAGTAGCGGTTATTGATCTCAACGATAATGGAGAAGATGCGCGGGATCACGCGGCGCACGAGATTGACATCCCATTTTTCGAGTGCTTCCGCCATGACGGTGTGGTTTGTATAGGCAAAGACCTTCGTGGTAATATCCCATGCTTTATCCCAGCCATAGCCGCAGTCATCGAGGAGAATGCGCATCAATTCCGGAATTGCGAGGGTGGGGTGCGTATCGTTGATATGGATCGCAACCTTATCCGCGAGGTTATCGAGCGTGCCGTAAACGCTCATGTGATTATTGACGATATCGCCGACCGCAGCGGCACAGAGGAAATACTGCTGACGCAGGCGGAGCGACTTACCTTCGAGGTGGTTATCATTCGGATAGAGCACCTTGGAGATCGCATTTGCGATGGAATTCTGTGCAAGCGCCTTGGAATAATCGCCCTGATTGAACATTGCCATATCGAAGCTGGGGGCTTTTGCAGACCACAGACGCAGCACAGAAACGGCATTGCTGTTATAACCGGAGACATACATATCATAGGGGATCGCCGTTACGGTGCTGTAATTGACATGGGAAACGTGGTGATACTGCTGATCCCAGTATTCTTCGAGGTCGCCCTCAAAGTGGACTTCGATCGACTGTTCCGGCTTCGGATCGAGCCAGACTTCGCCGCCGGGGAGCCAGTTATCGGGCAATTCGGTCTGCCAGCCTTCTTCGAGCTTCTGCTTAAAGATGCCGTACTCATAGCAAATGCTGTGACCGGTAGCCGGATAGCCGGTTGTTGCCAGACCGTCGAGGTAGCAGGCAGCGAGTCTTCCAAGACCGCCGTTTCCAAGACCTGCATCCGGCTCATAGTCATAGATGCGGTCGAGTTTAATATCAAACTTTTTCAGGAATTTCTCAACGTCCTCAGCAAGCTCCAGATTATAGAGACTTGTTTTGAGGGAACGTCCCATCAAAAACTCCATCGAAAGATAGAAGACCTGTTTTTCGCCGGTTGAATTCACATGGTTCATGAACTTCTGCCGTTTTGTCTTCATCAGCTCGGTAATGACAGAGGAAAGCGCGAGATAGATCTGTTTATCGCTTGCCTCATCGGGGGACACATTGAACTGTGTTTGCAGGCGGTTCAGGAAATCCTGTGTAACCTTCTCAGAAAATTTGGACATTGTCTACTCCATTCTCCAACACTCATCATCATGATCCGGTGTATCCGGTTCCGTTCCCCGTCTTTACGAAAAGCCGGCGGGGATCAAAACGGAGCAGTACCGATTCGTTGGAACATCGGCACAGGACGGAAAAAATGCTGCCAAAAGCAAGCAAAACACCGAACACAATACAGTAATATTATACCCGATTCAGGCAGAAAATGCAATAGCTGAAATCAACAGAAAACGCAGAATGATTTTAGTCATAGCGCCGATAGCTTTTTGCAATTCAAAAAGCATATTATACAGAATGTACAAATCAAACGGATACAAAAACACGAACCCGCTGCAAAAGACATCGGAAAGTCACGAAGACAAATTTCTGCATATCGCACAAAAAAGGGCATACAGCAGCCGCATAATCCTGACGAAATATGGATATCCCGCCCAAATCCGGATGCAATATTCTAAGGATACAGCATTTTGGCAGAACTGTCGATCGCCCAGAGTGCAAGCTGATCCCAGTCCATTGCCGCAAGAATACGGGCAGCTTTCCCGATGGTATCCCGATTTCCGAAGGAAGAAAAGCGCAGCCAGCCTTCTCCCTGCTGACCGAAGCCCGCACCGGGCGAAGCCACGATCCCGTGGTGTTTGAGCAGCAAAGAGAAGCAATCCCATGAGCGCAGATGATACGGGCACTCCATCCAGACATAGGGGGCATGTTCGCCGCCGGTGGTAAAAACGCCGCTTCTGCGGAGCGCATTGCGAATGAGGTCTGCATTTTCCATATAATACTGCACATCATTCTGCACCTGCCGCTGACCTTCCGGCGAAAAAACAGCCGCCGCACCGCGCTGCACGATATAGGAAGTACCGTTATATTTGGTAGATTGTCTGCGCATCCAGAGTTTATGCAGCGATTGTCCGTCCTGTGTAAGCGCACGCGGCACAATGATCCAACTGCACCGCACGCCGGTAAATCCAGCCATTTTGGAAAAGGAGTTGATCTCGACGGCACAAGTTTCCGCCCCTGCGATCTCGAAGATACTGCGCGGGAGAGAAGCGCTGCGGATATAGGCTTCATAGGCAGCATCATAGATGATGCAGGAATGGTGCGCATGCGCATATTCGACCCATGCGTGGAGCTGCGCTCTGGTATAGACCGCGCCCGTAGGATTATTGGGGGAACAGAGATAAATGAGATCTGCGTGGATCCGGTCATCGGGCAGGGGAAGGAAGCCGTTTTCCTTTGTACCGTTCGCAAACAGGATCCTTCTGCCCGCCATCACGCTGGTATCGAAGAAGACGGGATAAACGGGATTCGGCAGCAGCACTGTACTTTCCGGCGCAAAGAGGTCGCAGATATTGGCGAGATCACTTTTCGCGCCGTCGCTGACAAACACATCTTCCGCCTCAATGGAAACTTTGAGTTTATGGTAATGATCGGCAATGGCACGGCGCAGGAACAATTCGCCCTGCACATCGCCGTAGCCGTGGAAGCGCACCGCGCTCTGCATTTCCTGCACAGCGGTCTGCATTGCGCTGCAAACGGCAGGGGCAAGCGGGCGGGTCACATCATTGATGCCGAGGGATAAAATTTCCTGCTCCGGGCATTCTTCCCGGAATTTCCGCACCCTCATTGCGATTTCTGCAAACAAATAATTCTGTTCCAATTTCAAGATATTATCATTTAGCTGCATAAAAAGCCTTTCTGACGCAAAGCAAGCGAAAGCCGCCCGAAGGCGGCTCATCGTTTCAGGCATCCTTCGCAGGCGCTGAAGATTGTTTGAGATATTTGGAAGGATTCTTCTTCTTTTTCTCCTCATACATAATATTATCGGCTTGCGTAATCAACTGGAAGACAGAGCTTCCCTTGGCAGGAACGGCAATATAAGAGCCGATGCTGATACTGAGTTTATAAGGGCTGCCGGAATTCCGGTTGCAGATATCGAGCCTGTGCTGAATGCGATTGCGCAGGGAAACGGCTTCTGTCTCGGAATAATCGGGGCCAAAGATGAAGAATTCATCGCCGCCGAACCTGCAAGTGATCTCATCCTTGATGCAGGCTTCCTGCAAAACGGTTGCAATGCTGCGGATGGCGTAGTCACCGGCTTTATGCCCGTAATTATCGTTGATGGATTTGAGGTCATCCATATCGGCAAACATAATCATAACAGGGCGCTGTTCTTCGATGCAGTGTTCATAGACAGCCTGCGCACCGCGCTTAAAGCCGTTCCGGTTATAGATACCGGTCAGCGAGTCGATCGCATAGAGTTTATCAAGTTCATGCACCATTTCATCGAGGCAGAGCAATTTCCGGAAGTTTTCGAGGGAATTGCTGATATTGATGCTCCAGGAATGGAACATGCTGCTGTCCATAGGGAATTCAGAATTGACGATTGCGAAATAGCCAAGACAGCGCTCACGGAAATGCAGCGGCACAAAATAGATGCGGCGTGTCTGGGCAGAATCTATGCGCAGCCGCGGGAGAATATCAGCAGAAGTGAAACTTTCGGCAGCATGGAACGTCCCGTCGTAATAGGAAAGCGGCATTTGCATTCTGCCGGAATAGCCGCGCACGGTATAGGCATCGGCAGGAAATTCCCCGGTATAGCCGTCTTCCGGCAGGATCCGTTTCACATGCCAATTATCATTCAGGCAAAGATAGAATTCTTCGCAGCGCGTTTTCAGCACAAACTGTTTGAGCGCGGTAATATATTCATCGAAGTCATCGCATTCCACGAGCGAGCAAGACATCTGATTATGTCTGGAAATATCGCGTGCAATGGCTTCCTGCATCTGATAGCTGCGCTTTTTATAAACGGTAATATCCTCTGTATCGACCGGATGGCAGCCGCAGCTTTCGGAGAAGATCGGAACAGCATTCAGCGCCTGATTCTGTTCAATGGTTTCGCCGGCGATATGGCGGCAGATGACCTCACAGGCAAGCGCACCGGACTGCATCAGCGGGCGTTCAACGGTCGTAAGGGCAGGGGAGAAGTTGCGTGCATGATAGATATTATCGAAGCCGGAAACGATCACATCTTCCGGCACACGGATGCCGTTTTCCTCAAGGGTAATGACCGCAGAGATTGCCATTGCGTCATTCGCGCAAACGATCGCCTGCGGGAATTCGAGATGTGACTGCAAGAAATGTTCGACAGCGAGTCTTCCGTCCTTTGCGCGGAAGGTGCCGTGATAAACGCGGTCAGGCTCCAGCGGGATGCGGTATTCCTGCAGCACCTTTGTATAGGCAGAAAAGCGCTCCGCACTTTCGGTATTGGTATCCGGGCCGGAGATATAGTTGAGCCGTTTCACACCGTGATGTTCAATGAGATGGCGGGTGATCTGCTCCATTGCGGGCGCATTATGGATGCCGATATAATAGAGGTCACCCAATTCGCGGTCAATGCTGACAGCAGGCACACCGGCAGCACGGATCCGCTGATAGAGTTTTTCGGCGAGATCACCGGAAAAGGTGTTGGACAGCAAAATGACACCGTCAAATTTCGAAAAATTCGGCAGTTCGAAGATATTATATTCACCCTGATCGTATTTCGGATTGGCAAGGATGCCGCCGAAAGCGATAAAATGCGCCACATTCACCTGATGCTGTGCGGCATACCGGTGAATACCGCGCAGAATAGACTGCTGATATTCTTCATCTATGCCGGAAACAATCACGGCAATTGTCAGATCACGAACGTTATTGGGCATAGGTTCACCTCATTGCACCGGATAATTGTACATATCTGTCAGGAAATGCACAAAAGCAACCAATTGATTTCCATACAATTTTATTTTACCACACCGCATTGGTTTTGTCAAGATTCTTCTGAGCACCGGATAATATTTCGGCATTATTACAGGAGTACTCTATATTTTTTGTTATTTATGCACAATTCTAAAGAATTTGCCGATTTATCACATTTATGCGTAAAAGATGTGATAAAATGACAGTTGTTTGCACAATCCAGCATTGCAAAGCCGGCATGAATATGCTATAATACAAGTGCAGATGAGAAATACCCCCTCATCCCTGCAAGAACAATACGATCCGGTTTTTGACGGAGTTTCAGCCAACCCCTCTGCTGAAAGCCCTCTCCCTTCGCACCAGAAACCGGATGAATAAAGCAAATGCCGGTACACATTTGCTTTTCTAAAAATCACTGCTTCGGCGGTGATTTTTTCTTTTACTATGCAAAATTTTCATTTTGACTCTGCTTTGGACGCTGTTCGCCTGAGAATATGACCCCTCATTGGTATCACGCAAGCACCCCGGCTTCTGCGCTATATGCCATTCGGCAGCCTTTCGATCATTTGCAGCGCGGCTTCCGCACCGGAAGAGGTTTCAGCCGTTTTCGCAGGATTTGTTCGCTTTTATCCGAAACCCAAAGAAAAAGTCTGCTTTTGGTATGAATCATCCAAAAAGCAGACTTTTTTCTTATTTTCAGTCATCCGATTTCTTTTTTTTCTTGCTGTCCGCAGCAGCCGGTGCAGCGGTAATGCCCTGCTGACGCTGTGCCTTTTGTGCACGTTCCGCCTTTTTCGCTTCTTCCATCTGCGTAATGTTTTCGTGGATCGCCCACTTCTTAATGCGGATCTTATTGCGCTCTGCGCCGGTCTCCATCACAACTGTTTCTTCTTCCACACGGATCACAATGCCGACAATGCCGCCAGCCGTGCAAATTTCATCGCCGACACGCACATTTTCGCGCATGACCTGTGCTTCTTTTTCGCGCTTCTGCTGCGGTCTCATCAGAAGAAGATACAGCAGGATCAAAGCAATCACCAGCGGCCCGACCTGAATCAGCAGCGCTTTCATTGCATCGGATGAGTTTGCAGGCGCACCTGCGCCGTTGGTCGTGCTCTCTGCAAATGCCTGCATGCTCCATGCCGCTGCTGCCGCCAGACTGACTGCTCCCGCAGTGAGCTTCTTCAATTGATTCATGTTCATTTCACCTTTCTGTATGCGGAGAATTCCGATTCGCAGTTTTCGCCGACAAAAAGCGATTTCAGCGACGAAAATGCGCGGTTTCCCCTGATTTCCGGATGTTGTCATTATACCATATTCTTCCGGTTTTTGCAAGTCAATCCTAATTATCCGTCAAATCAAACGGTTCTTCTTCATTTGTCAGCGCCAGATCAAGGATTTTGCCGAAAAATCCAGCCGGATTCCGCAAGATGCTCTCCCCGATGGACTCCGCTTCTGCCTTCGAAGGCGCAGAGATCCGCAGAAAAAACATCTCTTTTCCCCGGTCTGTGCACTGTACTGCAAGGCGGCACCCTTCTTTTTCCACCTCATAGGTCATGCGCAGATCCCGCAGTGCACGCTGTCTTGCGACAAACCGCAGCGCCGTCAAATGCACCTGATCCCGAAACAGTTTCGGCACATACAGACGCAGTTTTTTTGCATTTTCGATTCCGGTCTGCGTCAGGATCAAAGTGCGTTCCCCGTCCTGTTCGGAAAATACCGCTGAGCCATAGTCGATCAATCCGCCGACTGCATCTGCATACACAAAATTATTCAGATATCCGCTTGTCACCATGATCTCAAACAGCCATTGCTCCGGCAATGTCCCTTCAAACCGCATCAGCACATCGCAAAGCAATATGCGGATTTTATGCAGCGGAAGCTGAGATACGTCCGGCGGCTGGATCGGATGCTGGAGCTGTATATGCGGCGCAGGATCTTCTGTTTCCATCTCCGGAAAAAAGGAAAGCTGTCCGGGCAGATCAATGCCCTGTTCTTCCATCTGCAAATCCGATTTCATGCCGCATGCCCCCTTTCGCATCCTTTTTTATCAAACAAAATTCGGATAATCCAGCATATGCGAAACAAGTGCTATGCTCATTGCTGCCTCAATGCTCGGTACCGCTTCCGGCACCAGACACGGATGCGCGATCTCTGACCCCTGAACCACTTCATTTGTCAGGGCAGAATAATCAACCGTTTCCTGCGGTTTTTGGAGCGTTGCGGTCGGCTTGATCGCAACATCAAAGCAAATCGGCATGCCGGATGAGATGCCGCCCAATATCCCGCCGTGATGATTCGTTTTCGTTTTGACATGCCCGCGTTCATCGACATAAAACGCATCGTTGCACTGGCTGCCGGTCATTTTCGCCGTCTGGAAGCCCGCGCCGAACTCCAGTCCGCGCACACCCGGTATGCCGAACACAAGCTGTGCGATCGAGTTCTCCAAGCCGTCAAAGATCGGGGAGCCGATGCCTGCCGGTACATTGACCGCATAGCAAGCGATTGTTCCGCCGAGCGACTCTCCGCCTGCTGCTGCATTCTGGATATCCGCAAGCATTTTTTTGCCCTGCGCCGGGTTATTGACCGGGAATTTCCGGTTCCGCAGCCGCAAAATATCCTCTTTCGTCACTTCTGTCTGCGAAAGCGGCTTATCTTTGATATTATGTACGGATGTGACCTGTGCACCGACATAGATGCCGCGCCGCTGGAGCATTTGCTGACAGATCGCTCCTGCAAAGCAAAGCGGAATGGTCATGCGTTCCGACAAATGTCCGCCGCTGCGTACATCTGCAAAGCCGCGGTAGCGCATAGCACCGGTATAATCTGCATGTCCCGGCCGTGCAATTTTCGAAAGCTGCTGATAATCAACCTGCTGTATCCCACGCGGATTATTCAGGAAGGCGCACAGCGGCGAACCGGTTGTGCGGTCGTTTATCAAGCCCGAAAGCACCTGCGGATAATCAAGCTGTTCTTGCTGATGGGCAGGGTCATCCGGCAGAAACAGCGAACGGGTACGGCGTGTCATAAACCGCGCAAGTTCATCCAGATCAACATACTCACCGGGTGGGATATTATCCAGCACAACGCCGATGGCAGGACCTTCTGCTTCTCCGAACAGGGAAAGACTGATTCGATGATTCCAAATTGATGCCATATGTGCCTCCGATCTACAATACTACTCTTATTATACCACAGCAACCCGAAAAACACAAGCCTTTTTTGTCGCCGGCTGAAATTTCCCATATATGACAAAACACGGACAGGGTTTCCCCTGCCCGTGCTTGTTTTTACAGTTTGATTCTTAGAATCAGCCTGCGCTTCTGTCGGAGTTCGACTCGTCCCAATCAAAACCAGCGTCAAGATTCAGGTCGTAGCCTACCTCAGCTTCCCAAGTTGTACCGTTCATAACAACGTAGTTCTCCATGAAGTAGTTGAGGATGAACTGAGCATCCGAAGCCATCAGAGTCAGCGGATCTTCCTGATACTCAACGTTAGTCAGGTAGAAGATCAAGCCTTCTTCTGTATCCAGATCGTCTCTGTATCTCTCAAGCAATGCATCACTTGCATGCAGGTTCACATCATCATTGATGATCGCTGCATCAGGATTCTGTGTAACTGTCTTCTCAAGGAAGTAAGTGAGTACATAATTTGCATCCAGAGCTGTTACGTTGTTATCCATGTCATAGTCACCCTTCACACCGATGAAGATGTTATGAGTGCCCATGAGTGCAGGTTCTGCGAAATCGAAGTCAGGATCATTCATTGCAGACGGATCGAAGTAAATCTGGAGCTCGTATGCATTTGCATGAACTGCTTCATTTGCCTGAGCCGGTGTGTAATCCTCACCGAACTGAGCGATGATCTCGCTTTCCCAAACTGCCTGTGCGCTTGCAACTGTGTAGTCATTTCCACCAGTCGTGAAGGACATGCTCAGATATTCTGTAACATCCTTCGTTGCCTCGTAGAATGCGGTCTCGCCTTCCAGCATGTTGCCTTCAGCATCATAGTAGTTGCCGTCAGCATCGACATAGAACTTCTGGATGGTCAGCGATGCTGCCAAGCCCTTCAGTCCGCCTGCCTGCTCGAATGTACGAGTATCGTGCGACCAGTAGTTCACGCGCTTCGGCGGGTTGTACGAAATCGAAGTACGAGTTACAAGGCTGGTTTCGACAACAGTGGTCGTAACTTCAGTTGTAGTCGTAACATCCGGTGTCGTAGATGTCACATCCGTTGTGCTGGTTGTGACAGTGTCGCTTGTGGTAGATGTCACATCCGTT
>DMBA01000317.1:17184-17525 GCA_003446315.1 Ruminococcus sp.
GTTGCTTGTGGTAGATGTCACATCTGTTGTTGTGCTGGTAGTAGCAGTCGTAGATGTGGTGGTATCGGATGTTGTGGTGGTGGTTGTTGTTGTGGTGGTGGTTGTAGTTGTAGAAGTTGTAGTAGTAGTAGTTGTTGTTGTTGTGGTGGTAGTAGTGGTGGTAGTGGTGGTAGTAGTGGTAGTTGTGGTGGTGTTGGTAGTAGTTGTTGTTGTGGTGGTGTTGGTAGTAGTGGTAGTAGTGGTAGTAGTAGAAACATCCGTACTTGTTGTGCTGCCGGTCGATACGGTTGTATCGGTGGTAACAGAAGTTGTGTCGCCGGTCGATACGGTTGTATCGGTGG
>DMBA01000235.1:0-5282 GCA_003446315.1 Ruminococcus sp.
GTGCGTGTGCTCAGAATTGTGCAGCCCTTGCTGCGGATCCGATAAGCGCCGAAATTTGCCGGCAGGAAGATCGAATCGCCTTTTTCGATTGCCATAATCACGCCGTCATCATAGATCAAAGCGCCTTCGCCCTCGATGCAAAGCAAATGCGTATAGGAGATGCCGCCGCAAGTGGGGAAGTCTGCTTCTTCGGTGACATGCAGTTCTGTCACGGTAAAATACGGGCAATCCGCGATCACCGCCGAAGCATAACCGTCAAAGCGCTGCAGCGGCTGTTTTTTCCGCGGCGGAGCCGGCCATGTTTTCGCCACAGCGACTGCTTTTTCAATATGCAGTTCCCGCGGCAGACCGTCCGCCCCGATGCGGTCGTAGTCATAGACGCGATAGGTCAGATTGGAATTCTGCTGGATCTCCGCGATCAGGATTCCCGCACCGATGGCATGCAGCGTACCTGCCTCGATAAAGAAGACATCGCCTCTGTGCACCGGCACAAGCTGCACATAATTCATCAATGTTCCCTGCATAATGGCAGTCCGGAACTCATCCTTTGTCAATTCCCGTTTGAAGCCATAAGCAAGTGCCGCACCTTCTTCGCAGTCCACAACATACCAGCATTCTGTTTTACCGTTCTCGCCGTTTTCATGGGCTTTTGCATAGCGGTCGTCGGGATGCACCTGCACACTCAGATCCTGACGGGCATCAATCAGCTTGATGAGCACCGGAAAGGTAGAGGAATGCGCTGCGCCTTCACCGACACGTTCTGTCCAGTCCTGTTCCAGATAAGCCTTGAGCGTCATGCCTTTGTTGACAGTGTTCATGATAACAGCCTGACCTGCCGGATGGCACGAAAGTTCCCAGCTTTCCGCGATTTTATCATAATCGCAGCGCTTTCCGAATTCATCCCGCAGTCTTGTTCCGCCCCAGATATAATTCTGGAAAGCAGGCTTCAGTTTCAGCGGCTCCATAACGATTCCTCCCAATGTTTATGATAATGTGCGCACATTCCGGGCTCCGGCTTGATTCAGGCATCCTCATCATGGATCAAGCGATACAGAGCGATTCCGGTTTCTGCATTCACCCCTGCTGTTTTTGCAAGCTGATCGGGCGTAGCAGCGGCGAGCTGTTCTTTTGTTTTATAAGCCAGCAGCAGCTTCTGCGCCTTTTTTTCCCCGATGCCGGGCACTTGCATGAGCGTCAGAGAAAAGCTCGTTTTTTTATGTTTGGTTTTCATATATGTGATCGCAAACCGATGGACTTCATCCTGAATACGGGTGAGCAGGGCAAAGGCAGCCTGCTTATCCCGCACAGCGATCTCACTGCCGCCTGCTGCGATGGCACGGGTGCGGTGCTTCTGATCTTTGACCATACCGAACAGCGGGATCTCCAAATGCAGTTCATCGAGGATCGGCGCAATGGCAGCGACATGTGTCTGACCGCCGTCCAGCAAAATGAGATCGGGCAAAACGGCAAATGCATTGACGGCTTTTGCAGTTTCGTCCTGCTCCTGCTGCGCCTTAAAATACTCTCCGAAGCGCCGCCGGATGACTTCCTGCATTGATGCATAGTCATTCTGCTGATTCAATTCTTTGATGGCGAATCTGCGATAAGCCGATTTCAGCGGCCGACCGTTCTCAAACACGACCATACCGGCGACCATTGCTTCCGAGGAAAGATTGGAAATATCATAAGATTCGATGCGCACAGGCGGCTTTTCGAGCCCCAGTGCCCTTGCCAGTTCTTCCAGACCGAGCAATTCTCTGCTTGTTCTGCCGGAACGGATGGACAGTTTTTCGCCGGCATTATGCTTTGCCATGAGCACCAGCCGATGCCTTGCCCCGCGGACGGGCACTTCGAGATTCACCTTTCGTCCTGCACGATCCGCCAGCATATTTCCGAGCAATTCCGGTTCAGCGGGCATATGTTCCAGCAGAATGGTTTTGGGCAGATCAGTTCCGCTGCGGCTGCTGTAATACTGCGGCAAAAACTCATCCAGCGGCTGCTCCGAGAGTGCGTCCGATGAGATCACGAAGGAATTCTGATCGTACAATCTGCCGCCGCGATAGATCAGAACGGCGATCACGGTCGTATCGCTGGATTCTGCTGTTCCGATGACATCGGTATCCGCAGTCACAGCATCCATGATATCCTGTTTCTCGCCTGCTTTCCGGATCGCAGCGATCCGATCCCGCAGGCGGGCAGCTTCCTCAAAATCCAGCCGGTCAGCGGCAGCCTGCATGCGGCTTTCCAAAGCGGTGATGGTATGGTCGCCGCCGTTTTTGATAAACCGCACCGCATCATTGACAGCATCTGCATAGGCATCTTCGGGGATATCGCCTCTGCACACGCCCATGCACTGTCCGATGTGATAATTCAGACAGGGACGCTGTTTCCGGAAACTCTCCGGGAAGGGGCGGCTGCAAGTCGGCAGACGAAACATCCGGTTCACGGTATTGACCGTCTGCCGTGCGGTAAAGCCACTCATATAGGGGCCCATATAGGTACCATCGTCATCGGCACGCACCTCAGCGGTAATACGGGAATAGGGCGGCGGTGACACCTTGATATAATGATACCCTTTGTCATCCTTCAGCAAAATATTATAAGGCGGCTTGTGCTGCTTAATCAGCGAGCACTCCAGAACAAGCGCCTCATATTCGGAAGCGGTGACAATAAAATCATAATCATAAACCTGCGAAACCATCCGCGCAGTCTTGGGAGTATGATCCGGATGGTCACGGAAATAGCTCGTGACACGGTTTCGCAGGTTTTTTGCTTTTCCGATATAAATGATTTTCTCCTGCGCATTTTTCATGATATACACGCCGGGAGAAGTGGTCAGGACAGCAGTTTTCCGCTGTAGATAGGGAAGTCTGGGATTCATGCAGTGCCGTCATCCTCTCCGCCGGATCCATCGGCATCCCATTCGTCATCGTCGTCGTCATCATCGTCGTCATCAACGCCGAATTCATATTCAAACTTTTCGTCTTTATCCGTCAGAACCAGTTTTTCTTCTTCAGAGAGCGACTGTGCAAACCGCTTGACCTTTGTTTTCAGCTTCCGGCTTTCGTCGGGCTGCTCCACCATTGTCGGTGTATCGGCAAACATTGTGGAGCCGAAATTCTGCACTCTTGCCTGATCGCCGTAGCAATCCACATTCACTTCTTCGAGTTCGAGCTGCCGCAGCATCACGGAAAAGAAGATGATATATGCGATCGCATTGACAAGGATACTGCTGTAAACGCGGTAACCGGCAACGCCAAGGAACATACCGGTAAGCATGATCGTTGAAGTGATCCCGACGATCCACTCGACCCGTTTATTATGCGGTTCCAGCATCAGCAGGGAGAAAGCGACCCCTGCTGAAAAGATCGCATGCACGACGACCAGCCCCAGCGACAATCCGTCATAGAACGTCCAAGGCAATAGCTGAAATTCAAAGAGCATCAGCACAACTTCCACAGCGATATAGGTAATGAGCAATATTTTCATCAAGCCGCGTGCGCGTACCAGACGATCCATCCAGACCACGCCGAGTGTAAACAGGATAAACGCAAACGTTTCGATTCCGTAAGCGATGATCTCATAGAGAATATAGATATGCCGCATCTCGAACTTCTGGAAAGAATAGTAATAGAGGACGGAGACAATGATAAACACCACAAACAGGATATTTCCGTTCCGACAAAGCCGCATGCAGTCTTTCAGTGTATATTCCCGCTTCGGCTCTGTTGTCCGTGCCGCCTGCTTTCTGGCTTCCCGTTCTGCCGACCTGCGGGCAGTCCGTTCGCTCTGCCGTTTATTTTTTGCCATGCTATGCACTCCGTTGTGTTCAGATTTCGGTCAATGCGGATTTATTTTTTTGCAGCAAGCGCACGTTTACCGATATCGCGGCGATAGTGCACATTTTCAAATGTTACTTGTTCAGCCGCATGATAAGCCGCATCCAGCGCATCCGCAAGCCGATCGGCAGAAGCGGTAATGCCGAGCACTCTGCCGCCTGCTGTCAGGAATTTGTCGCCATCGAGCTTTGTGCCTGCATGATAGACCAGCGCACCGTCGCACTGACCCTTTTCATTCAGCCCGCTGATTTCCTTACCGGTCTCATATTTCCCCGGATAGCCGCCGCTTGCAAGGATCACGCAAGCGCAAGCGCCTTTTTTCCACTGAATCGGCAGATCGCCCAGCTTTTCATTTTCGACTGCTTCCATGATCTCAAGCAGATCGGTTTCGAGCATCGGCAAAACGACCTGTGTTTCCGGATCACCGAACCGGCAGTTATATTCAATGACCTTCGGGCCGTTCGGTGTCAGCATCAGTCCGAAGTACAAGCAGCCGCGGAACGTCCGGTTTTCGCCGTTCATGGCATGCATAGTCGGCAGGAAGATCTCGCGCATGCACTGATCTGCAATTTCCTTTGTATAGTAAGGATTGGGAGAAACCGTGCCCATGCCGCCGGTATTCTTACCGCGGTCGCCGTCCAGTGCCCGTTTATGGTCCATCGAGGAGACCATCGGTGCAATGGTTTCGCCGTCGGTAAAGGCGAGCACAGAAACTTCGGGGCCGGTCAGGAATTCCTCGATCACGACCTTAGAACCGCTTTCGCCGAAGATCTTGTCTTCCATGATGGAACGGATTGCTTCTGTGGCTTCTTCCTCAGTCTGTGCAATGATAACGCCCTTGCCGAGAGCCAGACCGTCCGCCTTGACGACAGTCGGATAGGTATTTTCAGCCTGCACATATGCAATTGCCGATTCTGCATCGGTAAACACTTCGTATTTTGCAGTCGGAATGCCATATTTTTTCATCAGGTTCTTCGAGAAAACCTTGCTGCCCTCAATGATCGCAGCCGCTTTCGACGGGCCGAATGTCTTGAAGCCGTTTTCCCGCATCATATCCGCCATACCGAGCACCAACGGATCATCCGGTGCAACGAAAACCCAATCAACAGCGAGCTTTTTCGCAAGTGCGAGCATGCCGTCCAGATCGGTTGCCTTCACCGGGAAGCATGTTGCATATTTCGCAATGCCGCCGTTGCCCGGTGCACAGTAGAGTTCGGTAACCAGCGGAGATTCGCTGAGCTTCATTACGATGGCGTGCTCTCTGCCGCCGCCGCCGACTACTAATACTTTCATATTCTTAATTTCCTTTCGGAGTTTCTTTTTCCTGATTGCCCCGCGCCTGATCGAAGCGCCCTTCCGCAATATAAACAGCGACATCATAGAAAGCCTTGATGCTGTCTTCCTCGCCGTTTACGATGCGTTTTTCCACTTTGGTAATGGGGG
>DMBA01000235.1:5405-6674 GCA_003446315.1 Ruminococcus sp.
AATGCCGCCCAGGATCTGCCGCAGCTTTGACCGCGTCCTCACTGATCTTCCTGTCATCAATCATAAGATGATTTCTCAAGCATTTCGGGTTTCAGCTCCATAATGTCACAATAGCAGATCTTCTCCAGCGAAGGCTGATTCATCAGTGCCCGCATGATGCCGCCGTGACAAACGACCAGCAGCGTATCAACGTCCTGCCTTGTCAAAAAGGGAGCCAGCGCTTCCAATGCTCTTGCTCGCATCTGCGCATGGGTTTCCCAGTCCGGATATTTGTCATCCGGTTTATGCACGCCTGCATTTGTCATATATTCCATCCAGCTCTGCATAATATCGGCATGCCGCATGGCACGGAAATCGGTTGCAGGGAGCCATTCAAACAATCCGACGGCAACTTCCAGCGGCTTATCCAGTTTGCGGGAAACGATGGCAGCCGTTTGGAGTGCCCGCGGATAGGGAGAGGAAACAATCAAATCTATATGCCGGATGCGCGGATCAGCCGCGGCAGCTTCTGCCTGCGCTCTGCCATCCGGTGTCAGCGGGCCGAGTTCCGCACCCATGCCCGGGAGCTGCATGTTTGCAGTATCCCGATAGGTTGGTTCGCCGTGCCGCATCAGATAGATTTTCATGTTTTGTCTCCTTCCGTTATTTTGCTGATTGATCCAAGCATCTAAGAATCCCACTTAGACACATATTTGCGAACTTTTCGAAAAAATGGGATTCCAAAGGGACATTTGTCCGTTTGGCGGGGGTTATGGGGCAGCGCCCCGTTTCAAATTCATCGGAGATACCGATTTAGTGGTGGAACAGTCTCAGACCGCAGAATGCCATTGCAATGCCGTACTTATTGCACTGCTCAATGACGATATCATCGCGGATCGAACCGCCCGGCTCAACGATATACTTCACGCCGCTTTTGTAAGCTCTGTCGATATTATCCGGGAACGGGAAGAATGCATCCGAGCCAAGGCAAACGTCTGTATTCTGAGCGATCCAGGCCTGACGTTCTTCCTTTGTGAAGACCGGCGGCTTTTCGGTAAATACGCGCTCCCATTCGCCGTCTGCGAGGATGTCCATATAATCCTCACCGATATAGAGGTCGATCGCGTTATCGCGGTCAGGGCGCTTGATGTCATCGCGGAACGGCAGATTCAGGACTTGCGGAGCCTGACGCAGCCACCAGTTATCTGCTTTTGTACCGGCGAGTCTGGTGCAGTGGATTCTGGACTGCTGACCTGCGCCGATACCGATTGCCTGACCGTCCTTGACATA
>DMBA01000124.1 GCA_003446315.1 Ruminococcus sp.
ACAGCACCGCTGCGCCGGATTTCGCGTTCCGTATCTGCAAGCTGTGTGATGCAGCGATCAACGGAGAACCCCGTAAATTCCCACTCAATGATCTTCGCAAACCACACCAGCGCACCGGTATCAAAAAACCGGATCGGACGGAATGCTTCTGCCTGCTCTGTGATGATAAAACCCGCATCGCGGAACAGTGCTGTCTGTGTCCGGAGATTGTGTCCCGGATATGTTTTTTCCGCATCCGGCAGCAGCCTTGTAATCAGTGCGCGGTCATTTTCCTCACCGACCTGCTGCGTCAGAAAAATGCCGCCGGGCTTCAGAACACGGTATACCTCTTTCGGATCATATTCTCCGTGCCGGTTGATCATGATGTCAAACTTTGCGTCCGGAAACGGCAGCGCGGAAGGATCGTCTGCCGCGCGAAAATCAATCCCGAGCGGAATCAGATGCTCCTTGCAGTAACGCACATTCGGCGGCCAGCCTTCCGTCGCACTTGTTTTTTCATGCGGATGCCCAAGCGACATGAGAAATTCTCCCCCGCCGGTATCGGTATCCAGCAGTTCGTCTGTGTCGTGCAGATAACTGCACACAATGCTTTTGAAATCCCAGCCGAGATCATCGTCACCGTCTGAGAATCTGCCTGCAATGTGCGAGAAATCCCAGCCGGTCATTTTCGCCGCCTGTTCCTCGCGTTTCCAGTATTTTACCAGTTCGTCCAATTTCATTGTAACTGCTCCTTTTTCATATGCTTCAAAACAACTGATATGAAAGGTGCAGCCTGACAGCATTCACCCGATTCGCCCGATCACGGCTGCTGTCAGCACCGCACCGGGCAGTTACCTCGCGGCATCACCTGTTCCCCCTTTGCATTCCGGTATTACTGTTCGTCTTCCAGTGCCATGACCATGTCAATTCTGCGCTGATGTCTGCCGCCTTCAAATTCTGCGTTCAGAAATGCTTCCAGAATCTCAACGGCGAGTCCCTGTCCGACCACACGCGCTCCCATGCAGAGCACATTTGCATCATTGTGCAGGCGGGTATATTTTGCGCTGTATGTCTCCGAACAGACTGCCGCACGGATGCCCTTCATCTTGTTTGCCGTGATGCACATGCCGATGCCCGTTCCGCACAGCAGAATGCCGGTATCCGCTTCGCCGTTCTGTATTTTTTTGCAGACGATCTTTGCGATCTCCGGATAATCACTCGGTGCTTCATCCGTTCCGCAGTCCATAAACGGGATCTCCCGTTCTTCAAGATATGCCTTCACGATCTTGCGCAGATCTGCTGCTGCGTGGTCACTTCCGATTGCGATCATAATAGTAGTCCTCCGTTTACTCATGGATTGTTGGTTCTTCATTTGGCTGCATTTCTGCAATTTCTTCGCGTTCTGCCAATACAGGACGCGGCTCCGCTGTTCTGCATTGCGGCACCGGTATCACAGGCGGCGTGATGACCGGCGGCGGGATCACGGGCGGCGGAATCCGGATCGGATCCGGAAAACGATATGCTGCGCCCTGTGATGCAGCGGGCGCGGAAACCGCTGCTTTTGGTGCCGGAAGCGCCGTTTCTGCCGGTGCTTCTTCATATTGCGGCAATGCTGCTGCCGGCGGTGCTGTCTCCGCTGCACTGACCGGAACTTTCGTATTTGCTGCGATTTTCTCTGCGGTCGGTACGGAAACCGGTTCCGGAATCGCAGCGGTCGGCGCAGGGGTTGGTTCCGGGGTCATTGCTGCCGGCTCGGAAACTGTCTCCGCTTGCTCTGTGACTTCCTCACCGCCGAAAAACCGCAGCAGATCTGCCAGTCCGCCGTCAAAGCCGCTTGCAACTGCGGCATATCGCCATTCGTCTTTGCGGTAAATCTCAAACAGCACGATCGCCCGTTCTGCATGAAAATCCGTGCCCTGTACAGAAAGCCGGAGCTGCTCTGTGCCGTTTTGCGAGACTGTCAGCAGATGAGAACGAATCTCCTGCATCGTGCCGGCACCGTCAATGCTGACCGTAAACACGAGCTTGTCGATCGTCATAGGCAATGCGCTGAGCCGGATGCGGAATTCCGTTCCGTGTACGGTTTCTGCATAGCAGATCGCTTGTTCCGGCGACTCTGCCTGATTATAAAAGATCATATACCGGTCGTCTGACAGTTTGCCGGCACTGTCAATGCCAAAGCAGGAATCATCATAAACTGCCTGCCCGTCCGTCTGCAACTGCAAGACGATCTCCTGCGCAGGATCAAACAGTTCCCCGATCTTCCCGCGCATGCCGCGCTGCATCAGAATCATTTACACACCTTCTTTCCCATACGCCTGTATGAAGCAGAGGTTCAGCCGATCTTGACTGCCTGTAAATATCGGACAGTCAGTTCTTCCGGCTTTTGCGGCGCGGTTTGCTGTGCCGCCAGCGCAATGCCGCATGCCGATTGATTGCACAAATGCATCGGGGCTGCCAGAAAATCTTCGCTGATCTCCCGCAGGATCCGGATGCCGTCGCCGATGACCATGACCGGCTCCCTGTAGCTCTCGATCTGCGCTGCGATATCGCCCGCTTCGGTCACTTTGTCTTCCGTCAGGCGCGTGACCGTTTTGCCGTTGCTCTCAAAAAACGCGCAGTAACATAAATTTTTGCGGGCTGCCAGACATGCACAGAGAATCCCTGTTCTGCCGCACAGATTCCATGCAAGTCCTTCCAGTGTCGATATGCCCGCGCAGGCTTTGTTCCCCGCAAATGCGAGTGCCTGCATCGCTGCAATGCCGATGCGCAGTCCGGTATAGGATCCGGGGCCGTTTGCCGCTGCAAATAAATCCACATCCTGAACCGTGTGTCCGGTATCTGCAAGCAGCGCCTTTGCCATCGGCAGCAGGATCTGCGAATGTGCCCGCTGTGTGTAGATCATGCGGCTGCCCAGCAGAACGCCGTCTGATGTGACTGCCGCCGATGCCGTACAGCCGGATGTATCAACCGCTAATATGATCAAGCAGCTCATCTCCTTCTATTATAATACTGCGCGGCTGATCGCCGTTTCCTTCAATCCGGATCCGGATCAGCGGTTCCGGCAGCTCATCTATAATGTTCTCTGCCCATTCGATCACAAACACCGAATCTTCCAGCGGATAATCCCAGAATCCGGTCGATTCCAGCGCTTCGGGGGATGTGACGCGGTACATATCAAAATGATAAACGGAAACGCAGTTTGCCGCATGGTATTCATTCACAAGGGCAAATGTCGGGGAACTGACGATGTCCGGCAGCCCCATGCCTTCGGCAAGCCCTCTGGTGAATGTCGTTTTGCCTGCACCCATGCCCCCGAAATATGCAATGCAGGTGCCGGGGCGGATTGCCGCGCCGATTTTTTTTGCGATCATATGCGTTTCGGCGGGCGATTCAGAAATATATTTCAGCATTTTTTTCATCCTGTATCGTTGTAACAGATCATTTTTTCTGCGGACAGATCAGCCGGAATGCGGCTTGTCCGCTGTCTTTTTCAGACACTCTTATTATAACAGTATCCGCATCGAAAGTCAAGTGCGGATGCCGGCGGCAGATTCTCCTAAACATAAATATATTATCTTTTGAAACGTGCGAAAATGCAAATGATCTCAAATTTCATCAAAGAAACAATAAAATGCACCCGAACGGGATGTTTACAGTTTATTTATATTTTATTCATATGATTTTTACTTTCCGTAAAGTGAGGCGAAATATAAGCTGATGCATGCTTTTTGATGCGTAAATCTGCCTTTGCCTGACTTGACAGAAGCCGAATCTATGTGATATAATATTTTTATCAATACTGATTTATCAGAAAGAAGGTTTGCAGAATGGCTGAATATATTATAGCAGCCGCTTCTACTGCGGATCTGCCCGATACCTTCTATCAGGAGAACGGCGTGCCGTGTATCCGATATCCCTATATGGCAGGCATGAAGCAATATGAAGACGACTGCAAAGAAAGCTCCCGGCAGAAAGCATATGAAAATATGCGCAAGGGACTTGATTATTCTACTTCCATGATAAATGTTGCCGGCTATGCCGACTTTTTCCGCAATCTGCTGAAAGCGGGCAAGGATGTGCTGTTTTTGGATATGTCCAAGGAAATGAGCAGCTCTTATAACGCTTCCCATACTGCTGCGGAAATGGCTGCTGCTGAGTATCCCGATCAGAAACTGGTGCTGCTGGATACCCGCTGCATTTCCGGCGGACTCGGTCTGCTGGTGCAGGAAAGCGTGAAGCGTATGCAGGACGGCGCATCTTTCCAGGAAGTCATCAATTGGTGCGAACAGAATAAATTGAAGATCATGCACCGCTTTACGGTCGATGATCTGAAATATCTGAAACGCAGCGGCAGAGTTTCCAATGCTTCCGCCTTTATCGGTTCCATGCTCGGCATCAAACCGGTGCTCTATGTCACGGATGACGGAAAACTGACCGTCAGCAAAAAGGTGCGCGGCAGAAAAGCGGCTCTGCGGGAACTCGTGGAAGGTGTGAAGCGCGATATGACTGCGCCGGACGGTCAGACTGTTGTCATCAATCATGCGGACTGCATGGATGATGCGGTGTGGCTCAAGGATGAATTGAAGGCGGCGTTCCCCACACTCAAGGATGTCGTCATTTCCAATCTCGGCGTGATTATCGGTGCGCACTGCGGGCCGGGTCTGATTACCGTTTTTTACTTCGGCGATCACAGAAAACCTTGACCGGAAACCCGATCTCAAAAAAATTTCAAAAAAATTTGCAGGAGATTTCGAACGTATCTCCTGCATTTTTCTTTCTCTCCAAAAAAATCTCAAAAAAATTTTCCGAAAAAGTGTGACCAAACTGCATGGGCTGCTGTCGTAGTAAGTGAAGGGCAAACAAAACACCGCACAAAATCAACACGCGGTTTCTGATACCCAAATGAATACGATCGTAAAAAACACACTTGCCTGACGGTCATGCGCAGAACGGCGGGCACAATCTAACTGAAATTTAATGAATGAATTCGTTTTGGAGAAAAGGAGTATTACCATGAAAAAGTCGATTGCTATTCTTATGACCGCTTCCGTTATGATGCACGCTGCTGCATTTTCTGCTTCTGCCTGCTCCCCGAGAGATCTGGTCGATGCACGCGAGATCGTGCATGTGACTGCAAGCTATGTTTCGCTGGAAGATGGCAAGGACATGGACGGTGTTTATGTCATGTATGATGAGGACAAGGACGGTTCTGTGACAACAATGGACATCCTTGCAGGTCTGAATTATAATTATGTCGGCAGCGCTGTGAATGACTTCAATTATTCGATCATCCATAGTTCCATCGTTGCAAGCGGCAATTTGAAGGGATATCCGGGCGCGTATCTGACCTATATCACAACGGATGAGGGCAACGCCGGTGACCTTGATCCTGCACATCCGGTCAGCAATTATCACTTTGACAATATGTGGAGCTGGCTGCATATCTTCCCTTATATCCCGAATCAGGATACCTACGTTCTGGAATGGAACGGCTGGAACGGCAATGATGTTGTGCAGAATTCTGAGATCTCGCTGCGTGCGGTTTGCTATCGCGCAGGCTCGAATGTTCCCGTTCCCGTGGAAGATGCAATCATCGTGATGGACGGCGTGCAGACCAATTATCTCACGGAACATGACGGTACTGTGAAGGTGCAGACATATCTCGCCGGTCAGCATACCATCAGCGCATATTTCCCGACAAAACCCGCAGATGCAGATCAGTCTGACGCTTTTGTATATAACGTCGTATCTGCGCAGAATTATCTCAGCGGCAATACCGATCCGGCAGAAACACTCCCCGCAGTCACCACCACAACAACTGCTGCTGTCACCACGACGGCGGCAACAACTGATCTTGCTTTTGCTTCGACTTCCTCGACCACTGCTGCAACTGCTGTGACATCTGCTTCCGCTGTCACATCTACGACCGCATCTGCTTCCACTTCCGCTTCTTCTGCTGCCGCAGCAACGACAACAACCGCTGCTGCTGTCAGAAAGCCTGCCGCTTCTTCCGGTACACAGAAGGTCGGCAGCCTCAAAACCGGTGACAGCACACCGATCGCTGCACTTCTGCTCGCAGGTTTCGCTGCTGCCGGCAGTGCAGTCGCGCTCAACCGGAAACCGCGCAAGCACTGATTGCTGCTGCCATAAAAAATGAGGGAACTGTCAGAAGTGCGCAGATTATAGAAGGATTTCAGATTTGAGGCGAAAGGCTGCGTAGAATAATGTAGGTACTCATATAGAAGTTTTGCCCCTGAGCGTTTCAAAGCGCTCAGGGGCATTGTTTTTTATACTGGTGC
>DMBA01000075.1 GCA_003446315.1 Ruminococcus sp.
GTAAATTGGGAGAAGTTATACCCGCAATTTCTGATTTATCTTAGCAACAATTATAGCACAATATCGCTGCATGGTCAATAAAAACGCCATAGTATCTCTGACCTTGCATCAGAAATACTATGGCATGTATCAGCACCGCACTTATGGCGCACCTTTTTTGTTAAGTATGCAATTGCAGAACATTCAATAACAGCAGCCAGCTCAAACCATAGTATGTGACGACTGCAACAAGGTCATTCACAGTTGTAATCAGCGGCCCGGATGCGACTGCCGGATCAACCTTGATCTTCTTGAAAAACAGCGGGATCAAAGTGCCGACCGCACTGGAGATCAGCATGGCGAGCATCAAAGATATCCCGATACATCCGGAAACAGCAAATGCGAAAACGGCGGTTTTATGCTTGAACAGCATGATATACAGCCCGACCATTCCGAAGGACAGGATGCCGAGCAGCAAACCATTGCACAATCCGACCCGCATCTCTTTCACGACCAACTGCATTTTTTGACGGAAGGTCAATGTTTCGTCTGTCAATACGCGGATCGTGACGGCAAGCGACTGCGTGCCGACATTACCAGCCATATCGAGAATCAGCGACTGGAACGCCATAATCAGCGTGAGCTGTGAGATCACGCGCTCAAAAATCCCGACCACACCCGAAACGAGCATTCCGAGCACAAGCAGCACCATCAGCCAAGGCAATCGTTTGCGCATACTCTGTTTCAGCGGTTCTTTCAGGTCTTCCTCGGCGATCAGACCTGCAAACTTTGCATAGTCTTCGCCCATTTCCTCATCCACAACTTCAATGATACTTGCAGCGGTAATGACACCGAGCAGCCGATTATTATTATCCAAAACCGGGATCGAATCTTCAGAATAATCCTTCAGCTTCTCGATACAATCATCAATCGCTTCATGTGCATAGACATACGGAAACGATGTTGATATGAGGTTTTCAAGCGGAACGGTATTGCGTGCGGTAATCAGATCCTTCAAATCAATTGCACCGTAAAACGCCCCGGACTCATCCTCTACAAAGAGCGTGGAAATATTGTCATTCTCCTCTGCCTGCCGTACAAGCTCATTCATCGCCTGTTTGACGGTCAGGTTTTCCCGGATCACAATACAATTTGTGGTCATTTTGCTGCCGATCTCGTCCTCATCGAACGATGCGATCAGCCGGATCTCCTTGCGCAGATCCTGCGGCAGCATCTCGATCAGCAACGTGCGGCGTTCTTTTTCCATTGCATGCAGCACATTCGCCGCAGTATCCGTTTCCAGTTCCGCAATGACAGCCGCAGCCCGCTGTAAATCAATCTCGCTGAGATACAGCCCGGCAGTTTCGGTTTCCAGATGCTCAAACACTTCTGCCAGCATCGGCACCGTACAAATCCGGCACAATTTTTTGCGTTCCGGAATACTGAGCGTTTCCATCACCTCAGCAATATCATTTGCGTGATAATCTTCCAGTTTATGCAGCATCGCCTTTGGAGTATCATTCCCGCGAATGACTGCAATGATCTCATTTTCATAATCCGGTTTTGCAGCAGCGGCTGATTCCGCCTGCATCACTGCATCCTGGATCTGCTCCTTTGCCATGATCTTACGCCCCCGTTCATTTCATGAAATCTTCGCCGATCTCATGACAGCAACGGACAAGCGGACATAAAAAAACCTGTCTGTATGGTTACAAACAGGACACCGAAAAACGATCAGAGGTGCATAACAAATGAAGCGGAATCGCAGCAAACCGCACACAGCACCATGCATTCCCGGATCCATATTTGCGGTAATCGCCCGTTTGAACCACAACTGTCACTGTTTGTCACGTTTCTCACCTCTCTTTATGCTTTTTTCAGCATGATTATTATAGCACATTTACGAAGAAAAGTCAACCGCACCAACAGCATTTTTGTTGGTGCGGTGATGATTGATATGCGAAAAATGAGATTATTTTGCTTTCGTTGCAATTTCCGTCATGAGCTTATTGAACAAATCATCCAGCGGCATGCAGCCAAGCTCGCCTTCCTTACGGGAACGAACGGTCACGCCGTTTGCAGCAAGCTCATTGTCGCCGATAATGAGCATATACGGGATACGGTCAAACCGTGCATTCTTGATCTTTGTGCCGATGTTTCTGTCTTCGGTATCCACCGTCACACGCATACCCGCCTGCGTCAGACGCTCTGCAAATGCCTTTGCATATTCCTCATGCTGTTCGCCGATCGGCAGCAGACGAACCTGTTCCGGTGCAAGCCACAGCGGCATCACGCCGGAGTACTTTTCGATCATATATGCAAGCGTTCTCTCGAAGCAGCCCAGAGAAGTTCTGTGAATGATATACGGCAGCTTCTTCTGACCGTCTTTGTCGATATAATACATACCGAAGCGCTCAGCAAGCAGCATGTCGATCTGGATCGTCACAAGCGTATCTTCCTTGCCGAATACGTTCTTATACTGGATATCGAGCTTCGGGCCATAGAATGCAGCTTCGTCAATACCGATCTCATAATTGAGTCCGAGATGATCGAGGATCTTGCCCATTGCAGCCTGAGCGATCTCCCACTGTTCTGCGGTGCCTTCATATTTGTTCTTCGGGTTTGCCGGATCCCACTGGGAGAACCGGAAGGTGCAGTCTTCCAGCAGACCGACCGTATCCAGCATATACTTTGCCATTTCCAGACAGAACTTGAATTCTTCTTCAAGCTGATCCGGACGGATGATGAAGTGACCTTCGGAGATCGTGAACTGACGCACACGGATCAGACCGTGCATCTCGCCGCTGTCCTCATTCCGGAAGAGCGTTGAAGTTTCGGTCAGGCGCATCGGCAGTTCCTTATAAGAACGCTGCTTATTGAGGAACACCTGATACTGGAACGGGCAGGTCATCGGGCGGAGTGCAAAGCATTCTTTTTCCTCGTCATGCGGATCACCCATCACGAACATGCCGTCCAGATAATGATCCCAGTGACCGGAGA
>DMBA01000035.1 GCA_003446315.1 Ruminococcus sp.
GCGAGCCATACTGGGGCAGAGATGACGCGCATTCGGATTATGACGCATTTGCTGCTGTTTCACCGGAGGGCCATACGGCAGATGAGATTCGTGCGGCATGTGAGGACGATGATCTTTTTGCGGAGGATGCCTTTTCGGAGCTTTCGCTCATCATGGAATTTGATCCTTCCGTGATATGGATGCAGTGGGATGAGATTGATCCGGATGCACCGGAATATGCCGTGTTGTACTATAAAAAAGAACAGCAGGAGATAAAGCCGCAGCGTCAGCATGAAGAATGCCTGTACGGTATTTTTATAAAAAAGGATGACAGTCTTTCTGCTGACAAGATCATGGAACAGATTGACAAAGCGGTAGAGAAAAGTATGCCCGGTGAAAACTGGAAACGCAGCGATCACGCAACCGAAGATTATGTGCGGCTGCTGGAAACGCCTGCATACCGGATTATCCGCAGTGATATCATCGCACCGGCAAATCTGGCGAAATTTCTCGGGGCTTCACTTTCGTCAGTCTCAATTACAGATCACATCATCAACACAGTGATTGTTGGTGCTGACGGCATCCCGAAAGGACAGATGAACGCACCTGCTGAGAAATTCGACCTTGAAGCGTTTGCAGCATCTTACGGAACGACTGCTGAGGCTTTTCGTGATCTCAACAGAAACGGCAAAGGCTGTGTGAATCTGTATTATGAGAAGGCTGAAACACCGAAAAAGGCAGCAGAACTTCCGGATGCGATGCGGTATCTTGCAAGCCTTAAGGTGATTTCCGGAGATCACGGAGACAGATTTGTGTATCTGTTTGAGAATCCCATGCAGCTTTCCCTTGTGCAGCTCATGGAAAAACTGGAAGCAGGTCTTGCAAAAGCATACGGTGCGCAGACGTTTCAGTTTCTGAGACGCAATCCGGACACTGATGAATTTGAGCCGTTTGTTTATGAATATGCAGGCGGGATCTGCCGTACAGATGCAGAACATGCTGAGGCAGATTTGCGCGTGATCGTGACGGATTCCGGCTTTGCACTTTCCGGAAATCTCTGTCTGCCGGGCGGAAAGCACTTTGCATCTGTGATGGAACAAAACAGCATGGAGCTGTATCTCAGTGCAAAGAATCAATATGCGGAGCTGCATCTGATTGCACCGGACGGCAGCACGCTGAAACGGGAAATGAAAGACCTGACAGATTATGCCGGTTTCTGCACGGAAAACGGCTTTGCCCCCGCATTGCTTGATGCAGTATATTCTGATGATGCGGCGGTATTTTACTATAAGCGTCCCTGATGAAAGGAGCACCAACAAATGAAATTTGTATGTCCGTACTGCGGTCAGAAAACATTTACACCGATACAGAAAGCCACTTGCGGCGGCATGAGCAGTGCCGGAAAACGCTGCCCTGAATGCGGCGGCAGATGTGTGAACGGAAAAACCTCTCTGATTTTTCGAACGGTGGTGATGCTGGCAGTAGCGATTATGATATTTTATACCTATTTTACGCACACAACCAAGGAACAGATTTTCTGGTTTGGATTTCTACCGCTGGTGATCGGATATGTAGTCTGCTTTTTGTTTGATATGTTCTGCGGAAAGCTGACCGAAGCGATCAAGCGGGAATGAAAGCCGGCGTATATATTCATGTGCCGTTTTGTGCCGTCAAATGCCCATATTGTGACTTTTACGCGGAATCGTATACAAAGCAGGCAATGGAACAATATGTGCATGCAGTTTGCCGGAATGTACAGGCATTGCCAGAGCATCTTCCGGCAGATACGGTGTATTTCGGCGGCGGAACACCGTCATTGCTGCCGATAAATGCGATTTGCAGCATAATGGAAGCCATACAAAACCGTTGTGATCTTTCGCCGGATGCAGAGATCACGCTGGAAGCCAATCCCCTGACCATGACCGCAGAAAAAATGAAAGGCTGGCTTTGTGCCGGCGTGAACCGGTTATCAGTCGGGATGCAGTCCTTCCGGAAGACGGTGCTGCAACAGCTTGGCAGAAGGCATACTCCGGAGCAGGCAGAGGCGGCAGTGCTGCTGGCACATGAGATCGGGTTTCAGAATATCAGTATTGATCTGATGTTCGGACTTTCGGCACAAACGGAAGAAATCTGGCAAAAAGATCTGGAAAAAGCGATTTCTCTCCCAATTTCGCATATTTCCTCTTATATGCTGAAAATTGAGGAAAATACGCCGTTTTTTACAAAATCTCCGGATCTTTCCGATGATGACGCATATGCTGAACGTTATCTGCAAATGCATCAATTTCTGACCGAAAACGGCTTTTTTCATTATGAGATTTCCAATTTTGCGAAAAAAGGGTATGAAAGCCGCCATAATTGCAAATATTGGCGCTGTGCCCCGTATTACGGCATCGGGCCGGCAGCACATTCCTGTTACGGCGGAAAACGATATGCTGTTCCGCGTGATCTTTCTGATTTTTGTTCCCGCCCGCTGCAAACGATGCATGTGACTGAACCTGCTGCGGGTACGGAATCAGAACGGCTGATGCTTGGCATGCGGCTTGCAGAGGGGGTGACGCTTTCAGATCTGCCGCAGATCGGTTCTGCTGTTTTGCAGCAGGCAGAACCGTTTATTCCGCGCTTTTTGCTGCACCAAAAAGATAGATTATGTATGACACCGGACGGTTGGCTGGTATCAAATGCGCTGCTGGTTCAACTGATGATGGATGGGGAACGTGCGGAGGTGCATGATGACACCTGAGAAAATGTTGTATGCGGAACTGAATATGTTCTGCATCGTGATCCTGCTGATTCTTGCCCATAAACTGCGCCGGGTGGATAAGTCAATCGAACAATCTTATCTGATCCGACTGCTGATCGGACTGAGCACATTGTTCTTATTTGATGTGCTCTGGGCAATCATAGATTCGAATCCGTTTTATTCATATTATGTAAACTATGCTGTCAATATCCTATATTTTACCACTTCAACAACCTGCGCTTATTATTGTCTGTGCTATCTGCATTTGTCTCTTTTTGCACGGGAATTCACAAAGGGCATTGATGCCTTGCTGAAAATTCCGATCTGGATCACCGCCGGATTGTGTACAGCATCAATCTGGACAGGGTGGGTGTTTACCGTTTCGCCTGATAATGTCTATCGGCGCGGCCCGCTGTATGTGATCCAGTTCCTGATCCCGCTGCTTTATATGACCGGCGATTCTTTGGCATCGCTGTATTTCGGCGTGAAATCAAAACAAAGCCGGATCCGGAAAAAAGCATGGATGCTTGCCGGCATCATGATCCTGCCTGTGATCGGTTCCATAACAGAAGTTGTGCTGCCGGATGTAACAGTGATTTGTGTGTTTGTGACATTCTCAATGATTTCCGTCATCTTTGATTTCCAGCAGCAGCAGATCACACGCGATTCCCTGACGCTTCTGCCGAACCGCTATGCATTGATGCAGCATCTGGAAGAACGGCTTTCCCGCAATAAAAAGCAACAGGTTTATGTGATTTTTGCAGATGTCGATTATTTCAAGAGCATCAACGATAATTTCGGGCATCTGGAAGGCGATCATGCACTTTGTTATGTTGCCAACGCGCTGCGGGCTGCCGCAAGATCAAATGATGCGTTTCCTGCGAGAATCAGCGGTGATGAATTTGTTGTTGTATTCAGTGCAGATACAAAGTTGCAGGCTGAAAAATTCCGGCAATCGTTGAAAGATGCTGTCCTGCATGCAAGCCGGAATCTGCCGTATTCGCTGATTATCAGCGCAGGCATGACCTGTTCTGAGGATGCGGACAGGGAGAATATTTCTGCATTGCTGGATCGTGCGGATGCAGAGCTTTATAAAGAAAAGAAGCAACGCAAGGCAAAGGAAAAAGGGATGATCGTGGAGAATGCAGCTTCCTGAATGTAAATAAACACCGCTATGGTACCAGTGTGAACCATAGCGGTGTTTTTCTTTAGCTGTGCGTCAGTTTGCTGACTTCATCAAATTCATCGAGGATCGGCTGTTCCGGCTTTGCAGTCACAAGTGATACAACAATAATCGCAATGAGAGCACAGAGGAATGCAGGCAGCAGCTCATAAATATCGAGTGCGCCGCCCAGCGGACGGATCAGGAATTTCCATACGAAAATCATAATGCCGCCGACGATCAGACCGGCTGCTGCGCCCCATTTATTGGAACGCTTCCAGAACAATGCAGTCAGCATGACCGGGCCGAAGGTCGCACCGAAGCCTGCCCATGCAAACGATACAACGCGGAATACAGAACTATCCGGATTCCATGCAAGGATCACGCCGAGTACCGCGATCACGATCAGGACGCAGCGTGCAGTCAGCATGGATTGTTTTTGATTCAGTTTGAGCTTGAAAACGCCTTTCAGCAGGTTTTCAGACATACTGGAAGAAGCCGCAAGAAGCTGAGAATCGGAAGTGGACATTGTGCATGCAAGAATACCGGCAAAAATCAGACCGGCGACCATTGCAGCGAGGAAACCATGCGTGGAGAGCACCTTTGCAATTTCCATAATGACCGTTTCGGAAGCGTTCTTACCGACACCGAACAATGGCTCCAGCGTGCCGTTGGCAGAGAGCTGATTGCCGATGATACCGATGATAATTGCAACGCCCATTGCAATCACGACCCAGACACTGGCGATCCGGCGGGAGAGCTTGATCTTATGTTCATCTTCAATTGCCATGAAACGCAGCAAAATATGCGGCATACCGAAATAGCCCAATCCCCATGCGAGCGTGGAAACGATCGGCAGGAATCCATAACCGACTTGAGAGAATGTGCCGTTATCCGTATTCAAAGCGCGTGTAACGGTCATTCGGAGATAATCCGGAAGACTCTGTGCATTTGCCATGACTGCATCCCAGCCGCCTGCATTGGAGATGCCGAAGCAAACAATGATGATAAGTGCTGTTGTCATCACGATGCTCTGGATCAGGTCGGTGAAGCTGGCTGCAAGGAATCCGCCCATGCTGGTATACGCAATGATGATGATTGCACTGGCGATCATTGCAATATGATAATCCAGATCAAACAGTGTTGCGAACAGTTTTCCGCATGCTGAGAAACCGGATGCAGTATACGGAACGAAAAAGATCAGGATAATGACTGCCGCGACACCCGAAAGCAAATGCTTGTCATCGTGATAGCGGTCAGAGAAAAAATCCGGAAGGGTAATGGAGTTTGTACGCTGCGAGTAAATACGAAGACGCTTGGCAACAAACAGCCAGTTGAGATATGTACCGATTGCCAAACCGATGGCTGTCCAGCCGGCTTCTGCGATGCCGCAGAGATAAGCAAGTCCCGGCAGCCCCATCAGCAGCCAACTGCTCATGTCTGATGCTTCTGCACTCATTGCTGAGACAAGCGGGCCGAG
>DMBA01000167.1 GCA_003446315.1 Ruminococcus sp.
CTGCATTCGTCGGTGACCATAAGCAATATACCGTATCGGTTGAAGATGATGCAGGGCAGGGGACAAATTCATATTGCCGGACAGCCGCTGTACCATTGCGGATCTCCTGCCGGAATTCCATGTTTTTCAGGACATTTGTCATGCATGCGGTGTAATACCATGCCTGCTTTTTCTTCCATTCGCCCTTTCCCGTGACCAGTCCGGAGTTATAATATACACCCTCGCCTTCATCACGAAGCTGAAATTTCGTCATCCGGTCAACGCCTGCGCTCATCGCCATCAGATAGGTGCGGGCAACCCGCTGCGCATATCGGAGCTGATAGGTTTCGTTGTCATGATTGTCAATGCCTTCTGTTTCACAGTCGGTCATTGGAATTTCAAATTCCGAGATCCAGAGCTTTGTGCCGGGTGCGTTTTCCTGTATCCACTGTTTGATCTCCTGCACACGCGCTGTAAAAGATGAATCTTCCGGATTGTATGTATCCGGGCCGAGATGGACATTGATGATATCAACCGCAAATTTTCCGTCTGTACGATTATAATTGAACCACAGTTTCATTTGGGATAGATAATCCAGCAGAGAAGCCGTATTCAGCATACCGCCCATTGCAAGCTGAAAATGCGGATCTGCCTGCTTTACGCCTGCATGCGGGATCGTCCCTTCATGCCCGTCATAATCCGCAGAACACATCGCTGCCAGTTCAAAAGGCGTAAAATAATTTGCTTTGCCTGACCATGTTTTATTCGGTTCATTGGAATTTTCTGCTGCTTGCAGCAATCCCATTCCGACTTTCGGTTCAGAGCCGTCTGCTACATTTAATGTTGCAGGATCGACATTTTTGTTGCTGCCGTATCGTGCTGCAACCTGATACATCGCCTGTGCATGAAGCGCATAGCTTGCAGGATCAGTCGGATCCGCTCCGTTCGGTACTGCAATTTCAGGCGGCGTTTTTCCGCCGGAGATCACGCTGCTGCCGCCCTGAAAACACGGAATGATACTGATATTGCGTGCATGCATGGCACTGTAATAGCTGTCCATATCGCCCCATGTACCCTGTGTGAATTTCACTTTGCCGGTATCATCAAACATCCAGCTCAGATTATGATATTCCCGCACATTTCCTGCTGCCATGATCGCAGTCATCGGATCATCTATAAACGCATTGAAACCGATCTGTTGTCCGGCTGTCAGCGGCTCGGCATCGGAGTCATTTTCGCGCACAGCCGTTTTTGCTTTTTGTGCAGCGGTCAGTTCGGATTCTTTATATCCGTAAAGCGCAAGTTCTGCTACGCCGCTGTCACCGCAAGGGGTAGAGAAGCGCAGATAACGGGTTGACCGCGGCTTTTCTATCTGGATGCCGCGCCATGTCTGATAGGCATCGGTTGTAAAATCGACACATGTGTTCCAGTTGAACGGTTCGCCGTCTTCCATTATCCAATCCTGCACGCCGTTTGTATCCAGAAAACAGATGCCGGTTATGACATAATTTGCACCAAGATCCATAAAAAATGCATCTTCTCCGAATTCAGATTGCCAATTGGGTTTCCAGTTTTTGGAACGATCCGTTGCATTCCATTTTTCTGAACCGACATTCGTTTTGTCAGGAGATTCCGGTGCATATTCCTGCGAATCGAACAGCGTCATCGCAGGATTGAGATAGTCTGCACCAATATAAACGAGGTCTTCGTCCATAATCGTGAAGGAAGAAACATCCAGCAATTCGGATTCCGGTGATGCGGCGACCGCCGGTATACTTTGCATCATGATTGCTGCTGCAAGCATCAGTCCGGACATTCTTTTCATCATTATCCACCCTTTCCAAAGATTCACATGCAATTGAGTGACCATGTCAACAGAATTATACATATAATTATAACACATTTTATTCAGTATGTCAATATATGTTTTTCGAACGATTTGGCTGTCTTGACAAAAAACGGTGTTCATGGTAAAATATGAATGCAAATTGAATGAGGAAGCAGAAAGGAAGATTCTATTGAAAAAAAAGCGCGTTAGACTGGCTGCTGCTGCCGCTGCATGGCTCGTTTTCGGCGGCGTTTGCAGCATGATCCGGCTCCCGCATCCCGTATGTGCATATGAAAATGCCGTGCACTTCTGGAATGGGCACAGATACTGTGTTTTCGATGAAAATGTCAGTTGGACGGAAGCAAGAATTCGCTGTTCTCTGATCGGCGGACATCTCGTCACGATTTCAGATGCAGATGAGCAGCAGTATGTGGAAGAACTGATCGCGGATACTTCGCATACTGCCTATTGGATTGGTCTGTATCGGCAGACGAATGACTGGAACTGGATCGACGGCTCTGTGCTCTCTTATACCAATTGGGATTTTGACAGTTATTCTGACACACAAAAGCCGGATAATGCAGGCGGTATGGAGCAATTCGGATGCTTATATGCGAAGACTGCAAAATTCACTGATGCGACAAGCTGCAATTTGGGAAAATGGGATGATAATCCGGACAACGGCAAATATGAGGAACGCGGCTATTGCTATGTCTGTGAATGGGATACCGAATCGGATGAGCAGCTTTTCGGAACGGATAACGGTATTCTCGTGTGGGAGAATCATACATATCAGCTCATGGAAACCGGTTTGACATGGAAACAGGCAAAGGCTGCTTGTGAGGAAGTCGGCGGGCATCTTGCAACGGTCGGTTCAATTGAGGAACAAAAAGCATTAAATCAATTGATGGATGAATATGGGGATCGGATCTCTTATTGGATCGGCGGAACCGATGCAGAGACAGAAGGAGAATGGAAATGGATCACCGATGAACCGTTTTCCTATATCAACTGGATCGACGGCGAACCGGATAACAGCACGGATATGGAAAGCGGCGGCGAAAACTATCTTGCGATGTACCGCGGAAAACATGGTTCAAATGCTGCGAACGGCTGGGCGGATGATTGTGATACTGCGACGATGATGACTGCATTCGGCTATATTTGCGAATGGGATAATGATTCGGATGCAGTGCTTTGGAACGGGCATGTTTACAAGGTCTTTCATCAAGGTTTCACATGGGATCAGGCGCGTGCCTGCTGCGAATTGATGGGCGGTCATCTCGTAACTGTGACCAGTGCGATGGAACAGGAAACCATTCAGACCCTGTTTCAATCCCCTATACACAAAAATAACTATTGGATGGGCGCTAAGGTTCGGAATGCGCAGATCTTCTGGGTCACGGGTGAAGCTGCAACCTATTCCAACTGGGCAGCCGGTCAGCCGGATAATGCATTCGGGATCGGGGAAGATTCGCTGATGCTCTATCTGGCGCATAATCCGCGTTTCTGGAATGAATTGTATCAGTGGAATGATCTGCGTGAAGACGGAAGCTGCAATCAGGAACCGTTTTTCGGAACAAATAACTTCGGTTTTATTTGTGAATGGGATGACAGCACTACTGCACCGGTCTATATTCTGGCATATTCCAACCTGATCGGGGATGTGAATTGTGACGGCGTGGTCGATATTGCAGACGCAGTCTTGCTTGCACGCTATATGACAGAGGATCCGGAGCTGGTCTTGTCGGAAAGAGGCATCAAGAATGCAGATGCAAATCATGACAGCTTTATCGCAAATGATGATATCGTCACGATTTTGAAAATGATCGCAAAGATCATCAATTAATGGAACGCCTGTCCTCTATATCATGATATAACAAAAAGCCATCGGATTTCTGTTTGTTCATCAGAAACACGATGGCTTTTCTATTTGTGGATTAGGATGCTGTAAACGGTGCAGTACCGACGGTGCTTGTCTGTCCGTTCCGAATTACCGAAACCGTAAGTGTGCCCTGCTGCGGTAATGCGGTAAGCGGAACACGGAGCGAAAAGCCGTTTCCTTCCGGCTGCTCCGTTTCCAGTTTTTCAGATTCAAAGCAGGGGAATGCTTCATAGCTTTGCTGCGTATTCCCGTCAGAAAAGGTGCAAATAATGGCATCATTTTCTGCGAATGCAGGATCATAATAACCGTAACAATGCAGATAGGTGCCGTCATTGGCTGACTGCATCAAAAATGCTTCCGCATCTCCCTGCGGATCAGATATGATCGGTGTTTCACATTGCGGTGCAGGCATGACCGGTGCATAGATCAGAAGATTGCGCAGATTGCGTTCAACCAGTTCATATACAACCAGATCAGTATGGATCTGTGCAATGTTTTGCAGCGGCACATCTGTTGCACGGGAATAGGTGCATGCGGCAAATCGTTCTGACAGCAGCGGGATCAATGCTCGTCCGAAGGAATCGCGGAACATCAATAACGAACCGGTTTGTGTCGGGCAGACTGTGTTGATCGTGATGTCATCTATGCTGCGCATTCTGCCAACGGTCTGGTATGTTTGCGGCACAGCATATACGGCATTTGCATCCGGGTTTTCCTGATCCGGTGCAAGCATGCCCCAAAGATCACCGTTCCAGTCGTTGGTTTCCGAGCGCGGATAGTCCGCAAATCCCAGATCGTCCAGATTGGCTGCATCCATCAGAGCCTGATATGCAAGCATGGCACCGTCCCCGTTCCAGTGTGTATCCAGCTTATGATAAAGCTGTCTTTGCGCCTTCCCTTCCTGCAAAACAGCACGCCAGTCACAGACAAAAACACCGTTGCTTTGCAAGGCTTCATATAAAGCATCCAGATTGTTTTCTTTGCCGGAATGCATATAACGTGCCGGCAGATATTCCGGATAAATGCTGCCCTTATTCGGTGCAGGTGCAAACAGAAATGCAGCGCCGTTTTCTTCGCAGTATTTCTGGATCATTGCAAGCGAATGCGCCATATGTTTGATCTCCGTATCATCCAGCGTGCGCACACCGGTCACATCCGATACGGTTTCGGCATAATACAGCCAATCGTCTTTTCCGATAATTACATCCGGTTCAGAGGATGTTGCAAACAGATGACGGGTCAGGCTGCTGTATAATCCGACCAATTCGGTGCGAAATGCAAAATGCTCAGAAAACCATGTTTCTGCCTGCGACAGAAAATCAGAATTACGGGTGCCGTCTTCATTTTTGAAAGCAGGAAATGCTGTAAGCGTCCGATTCTCAGATGCAGATGTATCTGCATTTCGAAACTGCGGCAGGAGCAGACAGGCTGTCGGTGCTGCCAGAATCAAACTGACCAGGACGACAAACACAATAGATTTTGCATGTTTCATTCAGTGTTTCGCCCCTTTCTCAGAATCGGAAATAAATAAACGGATGATATGTGGTTGCAGCGGCATTCATGATGCAGAGCAGCAGCAATCCGATGCAGATCACATTCAGGATCGTTCCGGCAGCAGCGGGTGCCCGTTTCTCAGCAGATTCCATCCATTTCTGCGGAAGCGGTATCGAAAACAGACATGCTGCAAGCAAAACAGTCACTGCCAGCGGGGAAAGCATTTGCAGACAGGCGGATACAGTCAGACGGGATATGCTCCCGAATGTAAACATTGCCTGATAAAAATGAACTGCTTGCGAAACAGTTTCAGCCCGGAACATCACAAATGCAAGCACAACTGCCAATACTGTGTATACATGCATATACCATTTGGTTTTTGATGTGCCTGTTTTTGATTTGTTCTTGCGGAATAGCTGTTCAATTGTCATCAGTGCGCCGTTCATCGCACCCCAAAGGACAAATGTCCAGCTTGCGCCGTGCCACAGACCCGTGCAAAGAAACACGATCCATTTATTCAATATGGTGCGGGCATTTCCTTTCCGGTTGCCGCCAAGCGGGATATACAGATACTGCCGGAACCATGTAGTCAGGGAAATATGCCATTTGCGCCAGAAATCTGTGATGGATGCGGCACTGTAAGGATAATTGAAGTTTTGCGGGAAAGCAAATCCGAAGATCCTGCCCATGCCAACTGCCATATCACTGTAACCGGAAAAATCAAAATAGATCTGGAATGTATAACAAACTGCACCCAGCCATGCAGCCGGTAATGCAAGTGTATCGCCCATTCCGAACACACGGTCTGCAATCAAGCCGACCGTATCAGCGATCAGCAGTTTTTTGGAAAGCCCCAGAATCATTCCGCGCATACCTGCCGCAACATCTTCAACGGTCGATCGGCGATTGGAAAGCGCTTCTTCAATGGTTTGATAGCGCACGATCGGGCCTGCAATGAGCTGCGGGAAGAATGCAATATACAGCAAGAGCCGGAAATAACTTTTTTGCGGCTTGGCTTCATCCCGTGAGACATCCATAATATAAGAAATCGCCTGAAATACAAAAAAGGAAATGCCGATCGGCAAACGGAGTGCAACTGCCGGAATACCGGTGTGCAGGCAGGTATTCACCGTGTCTATGATGAAATTTGTGTATTTATAAACACACAAGACTCCCAGATCTCCGAAAATGCCGAGCAGCAAAAAAAGCCTTCGGAACTGCTTTGCTTTTTGCATGAGCAATGCACTGCCCCAGCTCCAAGCGACTACGCCGAGCATCAGAAGCATTGCGACCGGTTCACCGTATCCGTAAAAAACAAGGCTGGCAACGGTCAGGAATGCATTGCGTATGCGCAGACACTTTGCCGGGATCAGAAAATAACAAAGCAGAACCGCAGGAAAGAATATGAATAAAAATACCGGACTGCTGAACGTCATATGAATAACTCCGTATCAGAGCACATAAAGTGCGATGGTGGATACCGAATCACCGTTCATCATAAACTCCAGTGTACCGTCTTCCGTCTGATAGCTGTAAACGCCGAGCGCATTTGCAGCGCCGTATGCGCGTTCCACATCTGCGGCAGAACTGCCGACGGAAATACCTTTTCTCGTTGCAATGCCGGCACCGGTAATATTGATCTCCTTCAGGGTTTCGGTACCGTTTTCAAAGTAGGTAATCAGCTTATAGTTGCTGTAGGTATAGGTTCTGTCCTTGCCGTCACCGATGCAGCTAATTGCTTCTTCAAACTGATAGCCGGAATGGGAAGCAATATATGCCGAGCATTCTGCATCAATATGCAGTGCATCAAACAGATACTGATCGGAAGCAGCGGGCGGTGTGGTATTTTGCTCCGGTGCTGCGGTCTGCGGTGTCTGATTGCTGTTGTCATTTTGTGCCGGTGTGTCATTTGCAGCGGGGGCAGAGGGCTGTTCATTCTGCTGCTGATCGTTCTGCGGTGTCTGATCGGTTTCATTATGATTGGCTGCGGCAGTTTCTGCTGCTGCATTGGTTTCTGCCGGTGCAGCAGTCGTCACAGCAGCCGTTGTGGTCGAATCCGCATTGGAAGTGGTTTCTGCATCTGTTTTCTTCGTTTCAGAGGTCGTTGCTGTGGTTTCATCTGTGTCTTCTGCTTCATCGGTCGTTGTGGTCACGACTGTTGTTTCTTCGGATGTCGGAGTGTTTTCGGCAGTATCATCATTTCCGCATGCGGACAGCCCTGCCGTACAGAGCAGGACAGCCGCAGTCAACAGCAAAACTTTACTTTTACAATTCATTGTAATTCACCTTTTCCTTTTTTACCATGGAGTATAATCGCAGCCGATGTAAGCGCCGCGTGCATCATAATGTGCTTCCACAATACCAAGAACCTGATAATTGCCGATCGCAATCTGATCGTTCCAGGAAATGTTATTGCGGTTCGAATAAGTCGGGTCATAATTCTGCCACTGACCGTTGACCAGAACCTGTACCCAATAATGATTGCCTGTGCTGTGTGTTGCATGGATCATACGGGTCGTATAACCGGCACGCTGGCAGAAATAATCATATGTTGCTGCGAGATAATAGCAGACGCCGCGGCGGTTTGCAAGAGTATAACGCACAAGCGAATCCCAGCCCGCACTGATAAGCTGCTGAACGGTTCTCGTTGCTTCAATACGGGAATACCGGTAATTTGCTGTGCAGAATGAGAAGATTGAAGTCGGTGCACCGGTTGTATTGCCAAGCAGCGAATCAACGGTGACTGCCATTGCAGAACGTGCAACGCCGTTTGCATCAATTGTAAAGCCGTCTATTGTCGTAGAGACAGCCATTACGCCGTTTGTATTAAAATAGTATCCTTTTCTGTCGATCTCCTGCCAGCCGGTCACCGCAGCCGCAGTATTGTCACCGTAATACTTTGCGCCCTTGGAATCCGTATACCAGCCGGTCTGCGGAATGCCGTTTTGATTCAGCAAATAATATTTGCCCTGATAGAATGTAACACCGCTGCCGCGTACACCGTCGTCATTGAAGAAATAGATAATACCGTCAATTCGCTTGAAACCGGTCACAAAAGCGCCGTCTTCACCGGCATAAGAAACGGCATCGCCGAATTTCAGCCAGCCTTTTTGCAGAACACCGGCATCATTAAAATAAAACTGCTGATCTTTGATGACCTGCTTACCGGTTACAGCCGCTGCCCTGAAATCACCGTAATATACAGAGCCGTCCGCAGCCGTATACCAACCGGTCTGGGGGATTCCCTTCGCGTTCAGCAGAAAAGTCGTGCCGTTAATGACCGTCACGCCGCTGCCGCGTGCGCCATCCGGTGCAAAATAATAGATCACACCGTCAATTCGTGTGAAATCGGTGGCGAAAGCACCATCTTCACCGGCATAGTAAACCTGATTATTCAGGTCGATCCAGCCGGTTTGTACAGCACCGTTGTCATTCAGCAGATATTTCTTGCCGTCAACTTCGGTCAATCCGGTTTTCATCACACCGGTCTCTGTATCAAACAGGCGCAACAGACCGTCATCTGTTGTTTGCCAGCCTGTCTGCATCAGACCGTCATTTCCGAAGTAATAGGTTTGTCCTTCCAGTGTTTGCAGTCCTTTTAACTGACCGCGTTCCGGATCTGCATAGCCTCGTCCGTTTTTCTCCCGGATCCATCCGGTCAGTACGGTATGTGTTTCCGGATCAAAATAACGGGTGATGCCGTCAGAAAGGGCCTGCCAGCCGGTCAGCAGCTTGCTGTTTGCATCGAACAGATACGCACAGCCGTCAATGGTCATTTCGCCGGAAGCATTGGAATAAGACCAGCTTCCGTCAGCGTGCCGGATCCAGCCTTGCTTTGCAATGCCGTAGCTGTCAAACTGAAAGGTCAGATCATCCTGAACAGGGGATTCATCTGTCAGTTTTCCAAGCTCCTGCGAAACATAATAGGATTCGCCGCGCCATGAGATCCAGCCGAATTTTGCTTCGCCGTTTGTATCATAGAAATAGCGTTTTCCATAAACGGTTTGCCATCCGGTCTGCTGCGCACCATTCGGCGCGAAGAGATAGGGGATCCCGTCAATTGTCTGTTCACCGGTCACACGAACGCCGTCTTCGACATAAAAGCGCTTTTTGCCGGCAGTTTCCCAGTATCCGTCTGATGCAGCAGATGCTGTGATCGCCGTCTGCATTGCTGCAAGACAGATCGTACAGCACGCTGTGATCCGGCAGATTTTTTTGAGTTTCATAGAACCACACTCCTTTTTCGGAATATATACAGAGTAATTATAGCATGTATCACCTGTTTTGTCAAGAAATAAAGCCGAATGCTGTGAGGCGATCCGGTCAGTTTACAGATCAGGAAGCTGATACCATTATAATTAGACAGAACAGCCGTGAGATTTGTTACCATCGCGCAAAAAATTAGAGAGACGACCATAAAATTTTTGTTTTTGTATTGCGATTTTTCATACAACATGTTATAATAAAGAAAAATAAAACGGGGGGTATTCAATATGTCTCATCCAATGTTCCAGCGATTATCCGGTATTCTTGCAGCAATCGTCCTTGCGGGTTCATTCGGGGATACACGGGAACTGTTTTATCACCGGAAAACTGCTGACCATATATCCGGCAGGATGCTGGCGGAACAAATGCATACCGTTCTGGAATCCCATCCGGAAACAGAATTTGCACAGCTTCGGTTTGATAAACAACAAAATACATTGTATCAGGACGGAAAAGCTGTCGGAAGCAGTTTTGCAGGATTTCATGCAGAAAACGGTGAATTGAAAATCGCTGCATCGGAGCTCCGGAAAGACAGTGTGTATGCCGCAGAAGGGGAGCCGGCGTATCTGTCATTGCAGGAAGCAGTTGATACGGTCGGTCTGGAAGTCCGGGAAGATGCTGACAGTATCATAATTTCTGCACCGTTTCAGACGCATACACTGATCGTCAATACAAAAGCGGAATCTCTGGATGTGCACGGCGGAAAAGCACTGGCACAATGGGACGATTTCCGCGTGATCTCCTATGATACGGCTGCGGACACCTATCAGGCGTATCAGGCTTTTCAGGCAGAAGCGGATGTGATTGCGGTCGAACCGAACCGGATCGTGCATGCAGCATCATTTGTGAACGCTGACACTGTTCAGACAGCAGATACGGAACAAAGCCCGCATTCATGGGGATGGGAAGCGATCGGTGTGCCATCGTTCCGGCAGCTCCTGACATATCAAACATCTTCCCAGACACCTGTGGTCGTTGCAATTCTGGATACCGGCATCTATCAGGAGCACAAATGGTTTGAAGGAAGGATCGCTGAAGGCGGCATCTCCTTGGCTTCCGAATATGACGATGCAAATAACTGGAATGACCGGAACGGCCATGGTACGCATTGTGCCGGCATCATTGCAGATATGACAAGCGATCAAGTGAAGCTCCTGCCGGTGAAGGTGCTGGATGACAGCGGTAACAGCAACATTCTGCGCGTATACTGCGGGCTGCTCTATGCCAAAGAACAACATGCCGATATTATTAACATGAGCTTCGGCGGAGAGGGCTTTTCCCCGCTGATGCAAAAAGCTGTTTCAGATCTCTATGAATCCAATATTCTTTGTGTGGCTGCGGCAAGTAATGACGCGGAAGATGTTTCGTGTTCCAATCCGGCAAATATTCCCGCTGCGATCGCAGTTTCTGCACTGTCCCGTACACCGGTCGATAACACGGATCCAAACAGCGGATATAAGTATGTGTTTTCTTCTTTTAGCAACCGCGGGGAATTGATCGACTTTTCAGCGCCCGGTGACGGTATCCTCAGTGCGGGAATCGGAAATCCGGATGAACTGATCCTGAAAAGCGGCACAAGCATGGCTGCTCCGCATGTCACAGGTTGTATAGCGAATCTTCTGGAATATGACCGCAGCCTGACCGCAGATCAGATCTGTCATCTTTTGCAGATCAATGCCATTGATTACGGCGAGACAGGGCATGACCCGTTTTACGGATGGGGCATGATCAATCTGAATTGCTTCCGCTTTTCGGATGACAGCGGAACAAGCCCGGTCGCATCCGTGCAGCCGGGAACCTATGACCGCATTCAGCAGGTACGGCTTGAAGTTCCGGAACCGGATGCCGTGATCTATTATTCGACTGACGGTTCTGATCCGCTTTCAGAAAACGGTATCCAATATACCGGCGCAATTGAAATTCGGAAAACAACGATGCTGCTTGCAGTTGCGGTTACGCCTGAATCCGTCAGCCCGATTTTTTCGGGTATGTATACAATCCAATGCAGCCCGCCGGTTCCGTCTGTTCCATCCGGTTCGTACAGCGGCAGTGTATCTGTTTCACTGGATGCGCCGGCACATTATGCGGTTTATTATACCACAGACGGCAGTGTCCCGACTCCGGAAACCGGTATGCTTTATGACGGTTCTGAGATTGCCATTACAGATACAACGATCCTGCAAGCATGCAGTGCGGTGGGGGATGCTGTCAGTCAGACAATGGTCTGCTGCTATATCATTGATGATGCACACAAAGAGAAACTGCTTGTGGTGCAGGATGGTGTTTTGTGCAGCTATTTCGGCGATGCGGATACCATTGATCTCCGGGATTATCCGGAACCGGTCACTGCGATTCAGGCACATGCATTTGAAAAAAAAGATATGCTGACAAAAATTCTGCTGCCGGATACTGTCACCGAGATCGGCGATTATGCTTTTGCAGACTGCACAGCACTGCAATCGGTCAGTGCACCCGGCGTTTTGCGGATCGGAGATCATGCATTTGACGGCTGCACATTGCTGTCGTATTATCAGGGCGGCAACATGGAAGAAATCGGAGATCACGCATTCTATCAGTGTGAACAACTGGAAATGCTTCCGCTGCAATGGGGGAACCATGTGCAGGCAATCGGTGATTATGCGTTTGCGAACAGCGGTGTGCGGCTCGTATCTCTGCCACAAAACCGGCAATTCGGTTCCTATGTTTTCGACCACGCATACAGATTGACAGAAGCGATCCTTTCTGATGATCTGGAAGCGTTGCCGGACGGCATTTTCAACGGCTGTGATTCGCTTTCTTTGCTCATGGCATCCGGCGTGACAAAGATCGGCAGCGATGCGCTTCATTTTCAGAATCATACCGATCTGAAAGAAACGACCATTCCGTTCTCCCGCATCACAGAGATCGGGTACAGAGGATTCAGCGGTGTGGATTTCTATCAATTCGGGCAGCCGGTCGTTTCGTTTGATTCGCTTACGACCGTCACGACAGATTCATTCTATCTGTGCTATGCAGATACATTTTCAATGCCGGCACTGGAACAAATCCCGACAAACGCACTGGATAAGCCTGTGCTGAATTATTTGTATCTGGAACATGTGCAGGCGATCCGGGATTATGGCATTCATCTGGAAACGGATATGATTCAGGCGATTGTTGTCGGTTCTGATCTGCAAGTCGTTGCAGAAGATGCATTTGGTAATGAATTGTGGAATCTGAATGCACTTGCCGGGCCGGAAGATTCTGTTCTTGCCGGATACGCAGCGCATAAAGGGATCCGGTTTTATAATACGCCGTATATTTATTGTCGGGATTCAATGGATCAGGATGTGTTTGTGCTGAATCAAAACGATCATACACCGGTCAAAGTGAGAGTGTTCGGGTTCGGCGGTACACTCAAATACACTGCGACGGATCCTGAAAAAGCGGTCAGAACCGCAGAAAACGGATTTTATCCGGATACATCAGAATCAGGCGATCAATCCTATCAGATTGCGCTTTACGGAGAAGACGGCGAACTGCTGGCGCGTGAGACAGTTCGTGTGATTGTGCAGGAAGTGTTCATGCTGGAACCGGCAGCAGAATGCGGTTTATATCCGATCATACCGGAACAGAACTCAACGCAGTATGCGGATGCACCCGTTTCCAGGATGTCCTGCATGAAATTTACACCGGAAATCAGCGGTGCATACTATATTTATGCGGCTGGTTATGATTATCAGATTTCGATTGTTGACGGCGAGAGCACATTAACCGAGCCTTATACAATTATGGATCCGCAGGCAGCGGAAGCCTTGCAGTTGGAAGCCGGAAAAACATATCAGATTCTGATTGAGCAAATGGGCATTACAGATTATACTGCGATCAGCATTTCGACTGATCCGCCCGGGAAAAGAATGATCTCATACGCCATGAACGACCTGAAACTGTTTTATCCGGAAGGAACGGAAAAACCGGAGTTTGTCGTCTCGGATGATTCCGGCGTTCTGACGGAAAACGAGGATTATGTATTGTTTTATGATACACTGGAAAACGGCGGATGTGTCATGGCAGTCGGGATCGGTGCATATATCGGCAGTTTTACCCAAAAATGGTATTATTTCCGGGATGCAGATGCAACCGGTCTGATCGCAGAATATGAAGCAGACGCATGTGAATGCTATCGGTTTGTGGCTGAAGAAACCGGAGAACAATGCCTGTATCTGGATTTTACAGATGTAGTTTATGAAAAAATACGGATGCATGACCGTGCGTTTGAAAGGCTTGCAATGCCGATGTGGCAATACAATCTGACACTTTATCTCTATGACAGTGATATGGAAGAGCTCAAGCCCGAAATGCGGAGTTGGAATCCGCTGGATCAGGCTGTATTTCAATTGGAAGCCGGAAAGGAATACTATGTCCAGTGCAGGCTCTTAAATCAATTCGCAACGAATATCGGTGAACCTTTATTCCGGCTGTACAGCAGACCGTATGCAGAGGATCACTCGATCAGAACTGTCAATTTCAATTATGATGCCGTGCATAAATATGACGGAAAGCCGCTTCAATGTATTCAGTCAGCGTATGACGAAGACGGAAATCCGCTGACTGAAGGTGTGGATTATGAGGTGATCCCGATTGAAAGGGGAATCCCCGGAGAATATACGTTACTGATTCGCGGGATCGGTTCCTATTTCGGTCTTTGCGAGATGTTCGGCAGAATTACACTGGATGAAGAACTGGTAGAATCTGCACCGTGTACAAAAATCGAGGTCGGTGTGCCGTTTACCCAGACCGGCGAAATCGGATTTTATCAATTTGAACTGGATTCTAATACAACATTGTCTCTGCGGGAAATAAACGGAAGTCAAAGCCGGTTTGATACAGTTCTTTTCTGGGAGTCTCTCGGCTATAATACGGATAATACATGGTCAGAAGAAACACAGGATGCGTATTCTATCCTGATTCCGGAACAGTACCATTTTTATCTGCGCCAGTATGATGATACACCGCATACATATATATTGGTAGACACAGATGAGTATCAGGATTTTGAAATCAAAGATGAAGAGATTTCGGTGAAAGAACGATATGCTTATACCGGTTCCGAGATCAAACCGGAGGTCACAATTGAGCACGGCGGAAAAAAGCTGCGGGAGAATCTGGACTATGTTGTTTATGCAAATGAGGATATCTGCGCCTGCGGCTGCTATGAGCTGTATATCAGCGGAATCGGGGATTACACCGGCTATAAAACTGTGAATATCTGGGTATTACCGGCGGCAGAAGGGGATTGTGCAGAACTGAAACCCGGCGACAATTTCATTCAAATTTCCAATGCGAAAAGCAGCACCTGCTGCGTTCTGCATCCGGAATCCGAAACAAGTGCGATTCAGGTGGACAGTCCGCTTTCTGTGAGCTATGAGATATATGATGAAAGCGGTGAATTGACAGTGCGGAAAACGGTTTCCGGCTTTGATTTCGCAGAATTCCGGACAGATCCTCAAAAGACATATTATGTGTATGTATCATTCCTGAACAAATCACAAACCGGCACAGTTAATTTGCAGTATCGTACAGATTATACGCCGCTGCATGCTTGCAGACTGGATGCTCCGGAGCAGGTTCCGGCATCTGAAAGCGGTTTTCCCCCTTACCGAATCTATGACGGAGATACAGAATTGGTCGAAGGGCGGGATTATATCTGTTTCAGTCACGGCGGTGAAGATCAGATCGGATATGCGGAAATGACGTTTGAAGGCATCGGACGATATGCCGGATTAAAGGAATATGAATATTATCGTTGTCCGGATTTTGCAGACGTATTGACAATGGAGCAAACCGAACTGATCGACAGTATCAGTAGAAACCGCGGCTGCCCCGGATATCGGGAATGCTTTGCGTTTGAGGCTCCGGAGCACGGACTGTATCAACTGAATGCGCCGAATATCAAGCGTGACGGCGTTTGTGCGTTTGTCTGGCGGGAAAACGGAGAACAGCTCTCTGCTTTGGATGAACCGACAGAACTCCGCAAAGGCGAAAAGCTCTATCTGCTGGCAGTTACGAATTATATGAACAGCGGTTATTCTCGCCAAATGGAATACACAATCAGCGTTACATGCACGGAAACCATTGCAGAAAACACATTTGTCACGATTGACAATATCATATATGAATATATACCCGGTCAGGGTTATGTGCTGTCTGATTATGCAGATGATTTGTACGGGATTTATGTGCCGGATCAGATCTATTCGGAAGAAACACAGCAAAGTGAACCGATATTTGGTATTGCAGATGCTTTCATTGAGAAAGCAGCAGGAAACATCACGATCTATTATGACAGCAATGATCGGAATATGGCGGAGTTGTGCCGGAGCAATGGACTCTGCGGTGCATCATGGGATCCGATTACGGAAATGACAGGCGATATAACCGGCGACGGCATGCTGGATCAGAATGATATTCTCACTTTGATCCGTGTCATCACAGAAGGCAAAGGGATGCACCTGACAGATACAATCTGTTCCCTTTCAGATCAAAACGGGGACGGTATTTTGAATCTGGCAGATGTCAATTTGCTGACAGACCGGATCCGGGAGAATGAAGAAGCAGTTCTCTATGCAGAACAGGCTCTTTGAATCGAATAAATACAGATGAAATCACAAAAATAGACGAAAAGCCCGATGCGGCAATGTATCGGGTTTTTTGGCTACAAATCGGAAATTCAACGTAGATGCGATGTTTTTGCGTTTTATCTTTATTTTTGGAAAAGAAATCCGTGAAAATCCGCTGAAATGACTTGCAAAATCTGCCGAAATATGATATACTATAAAGGAATATCGGAGAGGTATGTTGGGAGGTATGTTATGAAGCCGGTCAATATCGCGGTGGACGGCCCGTCCGGCGCAGGAAAAAGCACCCTCGCCAAACGGCTCGCATCGCGGCTGGGATATATTTATGTTGATACAGGCGCACTTTACCGTACAATTGCTTATGATATGATCCGACATCATGCAGAAACCGATGAGGATGTTGCAAACAGACTTTCTGAGCTTCAGGTCACACTGGATTACATTGACGGTGAGCAGCATGTCTTTGCGAACGGCGAAGATGTGACTGCAAAGATCCGAACCCCGGAAGTCTCCATGGGCGCATCCCGTTATTCTGCATTGCCACAGGTCAGAGCATTTCTGCTTTCTCTGCAAAAACAGCTTGCAGCAACCAATTCCGTTGTGATGGACGGACGGGACATCGGAACGGTCGTGCTGCCGGAAGCGGATGTGAAAATTTACTTGACTGCATCTGCTGAAAAGCGTGCTGAACGCCGCTGGAAGGAATTGCAGGAGAAGCAGCAGGGGACACAGACCTATGAAGAAGTGTTGGAAGATGTGATCCGCAGAGATCAACAGGATATGACAAGAGAAATCTCGCCGCTGAAAAAAGCAGCAGATGCAGTCACTGTTGATACAACCGATGCCGATCTGGAGCAGTCGGAAGAAATGCTTCTGGATGCTTGCAGGGAAAGGCTTGGGTTATGACAGGATTTTATAAATTTGCAATCAGTGTTATGCGGTTCATTATGCCGCTATGGTACAAAATTGATGCCGACGGACTTGAAAACCTGCCTGATGAAGGCGGTTATCTGTTCGTAAGCAACCACCGCAGCAATGCGGATCCGATCATTATCGGTATGCATAATCCGGAAACGCAGTTTTGTTTTCTCGCAAAGCAGGAGCTGTTCTCCGACGGACTTGTCGGATGGATATTGAAGAAGCTTGGCGCAGTTGCCGTAGACCGCGGTGCCGGAGATATGTCTCCGTTGAAAGAAATCGAAAGCCGACTGGAAAACGGTGAGAACGCATTGATTTTTCCGGAAGGTACTCGTTCCAAAGACGGAAAATTGCTTCGCTTTAAGTCCGGTGCTGCATTGATCGCAGCACAGACAGGTGTACCGATCGTTCCGGTTGCGATCTCGTTTGAAGATGAACTGCATTTTCGCAGTACGATCCATGTTCGATACGGAAAACCGTTTGATGTTCCGCAAACAAATGCGGATGATCCCTCTTTTGCAGTCTTGAAACAGATCAGAAAAGAAATGACAAAACAGGTTTCTGATTTGCTGGAAATGCATGCAAATGAAGCATCAGCCGCAATTGAGATGAAAACGGAAACCAAAACAGATCAGGCAGCCGGATCGTCCGAATCCGCTGAAAAAACAGTGAAGAAAGAGGAACCGGTTCGGGTGAAACCCCAAGCGGGCATTTCCAAAGCAGCCGATAATGCAGAAGAAGATCAGTCTGATTCTGAATCTATGAAGGATGCTTTCCGAACAGAGCAAAATCCGAAGAATAAGAAGATTACGGAGGACACAGTAGAGACAATGGGTAAAAATAATAAGCGTAACAATCATAATAATAAGCCTGAAGATGCAATGAGAAAGAAGAAGACAGCAGAGGGATTCCTTGAAAATGCAGAGGATGAAGCTGCCAATGAAGTCGAGGATATCATCAGCGGAGTTGATGATGCAGCCGATGATCTTGATGCATTTGAAGAAGAGACAGCCGGCGCTGCTTCTTCGTTCAAAATCAAGAATCCCTTCAAAAAATTGCTGAAAGCAATTGACAGCGAAGATGAATTTGCTGCAATTGAAGAAGAACTGACCGCAGATGAAGAAGAAGAAAAGCCGAAAAAACCGGCGAAATCTGCGCCTGCTGCAAAGGAAAAAACAGAATCCAAAGAGCCGAAGAAGACTGAACCGAAAAAGGCAGATGCGCCTGCTCCGAAACCCAAGAAGGAGACAGAACCGGAAACGGATCAGCCGGAGCCTGAAAAGGATGAAGAAGCACCGAAGCCTGCAAAGAAAAAGTTCAACTTCACGGAATTTGCAGATGAGATTGATGATCCGACACCGCCTGCAAAGAAAAAGGCTGAAAAAGAACAGCCGGAATCTGTTTCGGACGATGAGCTTTATGACGATGAATATGATGACGAGCCTGAAAAAGGCGGTCTGCTCGGCGGTCTGTCTATCAAGAATCCTTTCAAAAAGAAGGATTATGATGATGACGAATACTATGATGATGAGTACGACGATGAAGAATATGACGAAGTGGACTATGATGACGATGAGGACTATGAAGAAGGGGAGCGCCATTTTGATTATGGCAGAATTGCGCTGATTCTTACATTTGTCATTCTCGGTATCTTCGCATTTGATTTTGTCCGCCGTCTGCGGAATGATTGGCTCGAACAGCAGGGGATGCTTGATATCCAGAGTCAGGCATCATCCAACGTTGAGTCGATGAACGGCGAGTCTTCGGAAGCGACCGCTACTATGACCGGTATTACAAGCACTGCAAAACCGGTCAGCGGCACGACCATTGCGACTACGACCAGCACCACCAGCACTGATATTACATCTTCTACTTCTGCCACAACCACGACTATTCTGGATACACGCGAAACAGAAACGATCTCGATGGATAACAGCTTTATTCATAGCGGTTCTCTGGTGCTGATTGATGCAGATCATCAGCTGGTCAATTCGCCTTCTTTGATCTCTTTCGCTGATATTCCTTATCAGCATCTGCGTGTTGTTACAACAGCACTGCAGGTCGATAAGTCTCTGAGCGATCCGATCGTCAAGCTGTTTAATGATTTCTTCACCAATACCGGTTTGGGCAATATTATGGTTTACTCCACGACGCAGCAGTCCGAAAATGCACCTTATAATGCTGCGATTGCAGAGCGTGCTGCCGGTCTTTCTCTGGATCTCTCGATTCTGAACGAGGCTGCTTCCAGCCACGCACCGTATACACCGGACGGAAACTATGCATGGTTGAATGAGCATGCTGCGGATTATGGTTTCATTCTCCGTTATCCGGCTGATAAAGCTGAGAAAACCGGTATGAATGGTTTAAGCTGGCATTATCGTTATGTCGGTGCACCGCATGCAAAATATATTGCTGACAATAAGCTCTGCCTTGAAGAGTATCTGGAATTGATCTCGAATCATCCGTGGGACAGCGAACATCTGACAACAACTGTGAATGGTGTCGCTTATGAGATGTATTATGTTCCGGCATCTGATACCGAGGCTGCTACAACGATTAAGTATCCGGTTAGTGCAACCGGCGCAACTCCGATGATTTCCGGAGATAATATTGACGGCTTTGTTGTTGCTGTTCCGAAACAGTAATTATTCAGAATATGTGAAAGAATATCGCCCGATTTACGAAAATCGGGCGGGATTCTTTTGGAATGTTAGTTTTGGATAAACGCCAATCATTCTAGACCCACCTCATAAAGAAACGAGCCGAGGAACAACCTTGGCTCGAAAAGTATCAGTGTAACGCGAAGAGTGTTCAATATTTTGAACATACAAAATGTTATCATAAAGACAGAGGGAGGGAATGCTATGAAGATCAACTATGAACAGTATCGTTATTCTGAGACACGCACCGTGAACATCAAAATGTTTACGCCGGATGATGAAAACACAGACCGGTATGTGATCGTACTGCACGGTTTTGCAGACAGTATGGAAAGCGCTGTCATTCATGCGCTTGCTGTAAATCTGAGTCGCTGCAATACAGCCGTCCTTGCTTTCAACTATGCCGGTCACGGAAATGATGAACAGGATGCCTTGTTTTCGATGGAAACCTGTCTCCGTGACTTCAAACATGTGACTGAATTTGCAATACAGCGCTGGCCGGGTGCAGTCTGGGGCGGTGTCTTTGCTACGGGATTCGGCGGATATCTTGTTCTGAATGCACTCGACATCATTCCTGAGTCTGTTAATATAGTGCTGCATTCTCCGGCAGTGTATATGTCGGACGTGTTTGAAAGAATTGTCAATGAAACAGACGGCAGAATGGATGCATATGCCGACAAAGGATTTGTGACGCTTGGATTCCCACACAAACTGAATGTCCCGTACTTGTTCTATCAGGAACTCCGTGCACACAATACCTTTCTTACACGATTTGACCGTGAAATGCTTCTGATCAACGGAACAAAAGATGAAATTGTTCTCAGGCAGGATGTCTCTGTGTTCTGTTTGTGCAATAGTCAAATCAAACATTGTGAAATTGAAGGTGCCGGACACAGGATGCAGACGCCTTCTGAAATCTCAGAACTAATGAAGCATTCTTGCCCACACTTGTTAAAGAATATGTCACTCAGAAATCTGCCGGACAAAAACGACTGTGTATATGAAGCAGATGAAGACCAGCATGTCTGCGCTTCCTGTATGTACTGGGGCACCGAACGCGGGTATAACTGCACAGCTTACGGAGATTACGCGATTTTCTGCCACGACAGTATTTGTCTGCATCCGGAGCAATATAAAAAAGCAGTCAGGTCAAGATTCGGCTGTCCGAACTGGACCAAAGCATGCGAGACATGTGCCGCCGAATTTAATTACAAATCGTGGAATGACGGCTGGGATTGATGAACGATTCCAAGCAGATGCAAGAATCTATCCTATTAAGGAGGGAAACTGTATGAACTATCCTGAATATGCCGAAAAAATATGGTTGTGAAATCCCGAAGCACTTAATTCTAATTCTTAATTCTGCAATTAGAAGAGGGGCAATGATAACAGTAGAAGAAGCATAT
>DMBA01000291.1 GCA_003446315.1 Ruminococcus sp.
ACGCGATTGACATGTGCAACTTCATTGCAAAGGCGATTGGAGACATTTGCGAGCACATCGTAAGGGATCCGCGCCCAATCGGCGGTCATAAAGTCATCTGTCGTGACGGCACGGATGGCGATGAGGTAGTCATAAGTGCGGTGATCGCCCATCACGCCGACGGTTTTGACACCGGGCAGCACAGCAAAGAACTGTTTCAGATCCTGTTCCAGCCCGCTTTTCCGGATCTCATCCCGGAAGACGGCATCCGCATCCTGCAGCACGCGGATCTTCTCCTCAGTGATCTCCCCGAGGATCCGGACACCGAGACCGGGGCCGGGGAACGGCTGCCGCCAGACGAGTTCATGCGGGATGCCGAGCTTTTCACCGACAGCGCGGACTTCATCCTTAAAGAGATCGGCAAGCGGCTCCACAAGACCGGCAAACCGGATATCGTCTGGCATTTTCACCATATTATGATGTGTTTTAATGACAGCGGTACTGCCCTGCCCTGCCTGATTGCCTCTGCCGCTTTCGATGCGGTCGGGATAGATTGTGCCCTGTGCAAAGAAGCCGTCCGCACCGGTTTCGCGCACTTTATCCCAAAAGACATTATAGAATTCCGTTCCGATGATCTTGCGTTTTTGTTCAGGATCGGAAACGCCCTTGAGTTTTTCGAGGAAATGCTGCTGACAATTCACGCGCACGAAATTCATATCGAACAGGCTGGTAAAGGTTTTCTCGACAAAATCGCCCTCATCCTTCCGCATCAGACCCTGATCGACGAAGACGCAGGTAAGCTGCCTGCCGACAGCTTTGCTGAGGAGCGCCGCAGCGACGGAAGAATCCACACCGCCGGAAAGACCGAGGATCACCTTTTTCTCCCCGATGGTATCGCGCAGTTTCTGCACTGTAGCGTCAATGAAATCATCCATGACCCAGTCGCCGACGAATCCGCAGACATCAAAGAGGAAATGCCGGAGCACCTCTTTTCCGTATTGCGAGTGTGTGACTTCCGGATGGAACTGCACGGCATAGAGTTTACGGTCGGCGCACTCAAAAGCGGCACACGGACAATCCGCAGAGGCTGCGGTGACGCGGAAGCCTTCCGGCAGCTTGCTGACGAAATCGGTATGGCTCATCCAGACGGTACTGGTTTCCGGCACATCCGCAAACAGCAAACTGTCACCGTGGTGGGTGACATCAATTTTGCCGTATTCCGATTTGACACAGCTTTCGACGGTGCCGCCGAGTGTATACGCCATGAGCTGACATCCGTAGCAGATGCCGAGCGTCGGAATGCCGAGATCAAAGTATTCTTTTGCGATATGCGGTGATGTCGGATCATAAACGCTGTTCGGGCCGCCGGTAAAGATGACACCGGCAGGATTGCGTGCCTGGATGGTTTCCAGCGGGGTATCATATCGCATGATCTCGCAATACACGCCGCACTCACGCACACGTCTTGCGATCAATTGATTATACTGTCCGCCGAAATCAAGCACAATGCAGAGCTGATTCGCCATGCTGATTCTCCCTTTCAAACCAAAAAATTTGCTTTTCTATTATAGCACATTCCGAAGAAAAAAGCAACAGGGAACGCCCGCATTCGACATATTTTTCGCTGCTGCTGCGATATAATAGGGATATGCCAGAGAAGGAAGGAGCGAATGAAATGGCAGAGATCAAACAAGAGCCGCGGAAACTCACAGTCTATCTCAGCGGCGATCTGGATCATCATCATGCAAAGGAGCTGCGGGAGGAGATCGACTTTGCAGTCAGGGATCAGCTTCCGCCGGTCGTGGTACTGGATTTCGGGCAGGTCGAATTCATGGACAGTTCGGGGATCGGGTTAATTATGGGGCGTTCACGCCTGATGGAAGAATACGGCGGCACACTGGAGATCCACAATCCGCCGGCGCACATTCGGAAGGTGCTGCGGATCTCCGGCGCAGACAAGCTCGCCGTGATCCGGACGCATGTCCGGCAGCAACCGGAGGAAGGAAAGGAATCGGAACATGAATACGCTCAATGAATTAAGATGTACATTTCCGGCGCGGTCGGAGAACGAAGGCTTTGCGCGGACGATGGTCTGTGCATTTGCAGCGCAGCTTGATCCGACGGTAGAGGAGCTGGCAGATCTGCGCACAGCGGTATCGGAAGCGGTCACAAACAGCATTGTCCATGCTTACCGCGGCAGAACCGACGGCACTGTATCCATGACGGTTCGTTTACTGCCGGGGCATGTGATCTACATCCGGATCTCAGACAAAGGCTGCGGCATACCGGATATCGCGCAGGCGATGGAGCCGTTATATTCGAGTGCGCCGGCAGAAGAACGAGCAGGGCTTGGGTTCACGGTCATGCAGAGCTTCACGGATCGGTTACAGGTCACGAGCAAACCGGGCAAAGGGACAACCGTCACAATGCGAAAGAAGATGCGGCATGGAACAGAAGACGAAGCAGCCGAACGCTGAGGAACATCTGGGGCTTGTGCATTTATGTGCGAACCGGTTCCGGGAGCGCGGGATCGAATATGAGGAGCTGTATTCAGCGGGCTGCATGGGATTGGTAAAAGCCGCAAACGGGTTTGATCCGGAGCGCGGGGTCTGCTTTTCGACCTATGCCGTACCGGTCATCATCGGTGAGATCAAGCGATTATTCCGCAGCGGGAGCACGGTGCACATCGGCAGGCGGCTTCAGGAGTTATCGTTACAGGCAAAACGCGCCGCAGAGAGACTCCGGCAGGAAAACGGCAGAGAACCGACTGTCCGGCAGATCGCAGAAGCGCTGGAAATCACGGAAGCAGAAGCGGCAGAAGTACTGTGCGCATCACAGCCGGCGCTGTCCCTGACGGCAGACACAGAAGACGGCGAATCGCCGCTGGAGATCCCGGTGCCGTCGCCGGAGCACGCATTGCAGGAGCATATGGCGCTGCATCAGGTGCTGGGACTGCTCAGTGCACAGGATCAGAAGCTCATCCGCCTGCGCTATATGGAGAACATGACGCAGACCGCAGCCGCAAAACAGCTTGGCATGACACAGGTGCAGGTATCGCGCAGGGAGAAAAAGATCCTGTTGTTTTTGCGCAGCGAACTTCTGAAATGATTATCCATCCTGTATTCGGCAACCTGTATTGGGCAATTGAAACGATTTGCACAAAAATCATGAATAATATCAAATCCAGCTTGACACAGCCGCAAAAATATGGTATACTATATTTTATAATATATTTCGAATATTACTCAGAGGATATACGGCAGGGAACGCAGAAAAGCGCCTGCCGTGTGTATTCCTGCGTGACTTGTCATACGACCTGCACCGATACAACACTTCTGTATGATGTTCAAGGAAAGGAGAATGCAAAATGGGTGAATGGAACCGATATACAAAACAAACGAAGATCGAGGAACTGTCCCAGCTTTGCCGTGCGAATTATGAGATTGATCCGGAGCTGTACACAAAATACGATGTCAAACGCGGACTGCGGGACATCAACGGAAAAGGAGTCTGCGCGGGTCTGACGAATATCAGCGAGATCATCCCCGGCACACAGGTAGACGGCGAAACACAGCCCGGAAAAGGGCAGCTTCTGTTCCGCGGATATCATATTGAAGATCTTGTAAACGGATTCATGTCGGAAAACCGTTTCGGCTATGAGGAAACGGTCTATCTGCTGCTGTTCGGAGAACTTCCGACGACGGAGCAGCTTGCGGAATTCAGCACCCTGATGCGGAGCTGCCGGACATTGCCGTCCTCTTTCACCCGCGATGTCATTATGAAATCGCCGAGTGAGGACATGATGAATACGCTTGCAAAGAGCGTGCTTGCTTTGTATTCATATGACCACAATCCGAATGACACTTCGATCCCGAATGTCCTGCGGCAGTGCATCCAGCTCATCGCCCAGTTTCCGTCCATTGCGGTATACGGCTATCAGGCATACCGTTATTATAAGAATGACCAGAGTTTATTCCTGCACCAGCCGGATCCGGCGCTCTCCCCTGCGGAGAATCTGCTGAGTCTGCTGCGTGCAGATCAGAAATATACGCAGCTTGAAGCCAAACTGCTGGATCTTGCACTGGTGCTGCATGCAGAGCACGGCGGCGGCAACAATTCGAGCTTCACGGTGCATGTTGTGTCGTCATCCGGCACCGATACATATTCTGCGATGGCAGCGGCACTCGGCTCGCTGAAGGGGCCGAAGCACGGCGGCGCAAATATCAAGGTCGTGCAGATGTTTGACGATATGAAAGAGCGCGTGCACGACTGGAAAGATGAAGAAGAAGTGGGCGATTATCTGCGCCGTTTGCTGCATAAAGATGCGTTTGACCATGCCGGCTTGATTTACGGTATGGGACATGCGGTTTATTCGCAGAGCGATCCGCGTGCAACGATCCTGCGCGGATTTGCGGAGCAGCTTGCAAACGAAAAGAACTGCCATGAAGAATATGCGCTTTATGAACTGGTCGAACGGCTTGCACCGCAGGTCATCGCAGAGGAACGCCGGATCTATAAGGGTGTGTGCGCCAATGTTGATTTTTATTCAGGCTTGGTTTACCGGATGCTGCGTCTGCCGAATGAGCTGTTCACGCCGATTTTCGCCATCGCAAGAATTGCGGGCTGGTCAGCACACCGTCTGGAAGAGCTGCTTGGCGCGAGCAAGATCATTCGTCCTGCATACCGCGCTGTCAAATCGTGGGAACAGTACACGCCCATTGCAGAGCGCACCTCAATGCCGGAATTCTGATACACGCCGATATTTTTCGGTTCTCTTTCTGTTTTTGTAACCCAAAGCCGGAGATCCTCTTTTCAGAAGATTTCCGGCTTTTTTGCGTGATATCGCCTGTGCATTTTGAAAACGACAGC
>DMBA01000156.1 GCA_003446315.1 Ruminococcus sp.
TGCTGATGCCCTATCAGGTCACGCTTGTCCCGAACTATCTGGTTGCGGATAAACTCGGACTGCTGAATACAAGATGGGCTGTGATCCTGCCCGGTATTTTTTCGCCGTTCAGTGTGTTCCTGTTTACAAAGGCGATGCGCAGAATCCCGGCTTCCGTGATCGAAGCGGCAAAACTCGACGGCGCAGGACATATTCAGATTTTCTTTCAGGTTTGTGTCCCGATGGTGAAAAATGTCATTTTTTCTGTGCTGGTGCTGCTGTTTGTCGATTATTGGAATATGGTCGAACAGCCGGTCGTGATGCTGGAAAACAGCGATTATCATCCGCTTTCTGTGTTTTTGTCAAAGATCAATACGGATGATGTCGGACTTGCATTTGCGGTCGCTGTGATCTATATGATCCCGGCGCTGCTGCTGTTCTTTTACGGGGCGGAATATCTGACCGAAGGAATTACTTATTCGGACGGTGTGAAGGGCTGATCCGGGAAAGGAGTTGTCTCTTTTTGGATATTGCTGTAAAAACAGATTATGAAGATATGAAACGATTGCAGAGAAAAGACAGGATCAAAAATACCATGATCCTTTTTCTTGTGCTCATGCTGATCCTGACTCTGTTTTCGAATACAATTATGAATTATACGCTGCCGGAAGTTTCCGTGATGAAGCTGGTGCCCGGTGTGGTTTCCAGAAGCGCGGATGTCAGTGTCACGGTGGAATCCAATCAGGATTATACACTTTTGGCGGAAGATGCTGTTGAGATCAAGCGCGTTGCCGTGCAAAAAGGTCAGAATGTGAAGGCGGGTCAGATCCTGTTTTATCTCAATTCTCCGGAAGAAAGCATGGAAGTCAAGGATCTCCGCAGCGCCATTGATGAGGCGAAACTGCAATATGAAAAAGATCTGCTGGAAGCCGGCACTGACTATTTCAGCGAGAATCAGCAGATCCAGATGGCAAGGGATGCACTGAATGCTGCAATCGCTGCAAGAGATCAGGCAGCTTCACAATCGGCTGCGTCTGACACAGGCAGCGGCATCTCGGCGGCTGAACTGAATGCGCAGCAGAACCGGCTGAACCGTGACCGCGCTGCTTTGGATTCGGAACAATATGAAACGCTGAGTGCGGAATCCAAAGAACAGATCCGGGCGGAATTGGATGCGTTCCTCAATGCGGATGCAAGATGCAGTGAACTGACGCAGGCACTGGAACAATTGGAAGGAAACTATAGCGGGGACAGCGCTGTGACAAGCAGCGAACGGGAACTGGCAGAACTGCAATTGAACCTCAATCGCCTGCGTGAAGATCATGCGGACAGCAGACAGATCGAAGATGCACAGATCGCTGTGGATTATGCTGCGGAAGATCTGAACCGGCTCAAAGAACAGAAACAAAGCATCGAACTGAAAAGAACAGAAGTCCAGAATGCTTCCGTCAGCCTTTCGCTGGCTCGTTCTGCGCTGACACCCAAGCTCGCTGCACTCAGCAATAGCATTGATGAACAGCTCGCTGCGTTGGATCAGCAATATGCTGCTTCCGAAATGTCGGAAAGCGGAAAATTTGATGCTGCGGACAGTGCTGCCGAAAACTATGATACGATGGTGAATGAGGCAAGATATGCACTGGATTCTGCGATTCATGCGCTGGAAGCAAAAGTGAAATCGGACAAAATGACGGACCGTTCCAAAGCGCTTGATCTGGAAGCTGCCGAAAAACGCATCGCAGAACAAGAAGAAAATCTTGCGAAAATGCTGGAAAAGGAAGGTGCAACGGAGATCGTTTCTCCCGTGGACGGTCTGGTGGAAGAAATCTTCGGGTTTGCCGGTGCCCGTGTGGAATCGGCTGAACCGATGATCCAGATCACGCTGCCGGAAGACGGCTTTCAGGCGGTGGCTTCGGTCAATAACCATATTGCCGAAACATTGACCGTCGGACAGGAAGCGAAAATTATAGATCAATCCGATGCAAGCGCAGTCATAAAAAATATTGCACAGAATAAGACACAAAAGGATGCTTCTGATATCACGCTGGAACTGAACGGTGATATGGAATCCGGTCAGCAATTGAATGTGCAGTTTTCGGAGTCTTCCGTGCAGGCGGATAATGTCATTCCGAAGAACGCTGTGAAAGAAGATGCTTCCGGTAAATTCGTTTATGGCGTTGTTGCAAGAAATACGCCGATCGGCAACCGCTATGAGGCAAAAAAAATACCGGTTACCGTTTTGGCTGAGGATGATTCCAAATGCTCTGTTTCCGGTGAATTCGGCGATGCGGTGGATTATATCATTGTTGCTTCTTCTGCACCTTTTGTTTCCGGCGATAAGGTGAAACTTTCAGAGGAGTAAAAACATGCTGCGAAAGAAAAAGCTACTGATATTCTATTTGGCAGCGGGCTTCCTCGCGGCGGTGCTGTTCTGGCTGTATGCGCATCTTTCTGCCGCTATGCCGGCGCAGAATACCGCGGACAGATGGGCTGCCGGTTCGGAGCGCTTTTCACAGATATCTGTGTTCTTTCCGGCGGATCTTGCCGATGCCGGAACAGAGACTGTCAGCAGTCTTGAAGCCTATATCAATGAAATGATCGGCGTGAAAGCAGAGGATTCGGAAAGCCGTCCGTGGGTGGATGCGTATTCTTCCGCGGAAATCCCGGTTCAGGCTGCAAAATATGACGATTCTGATACAGTGCAGGCAAATGTGATCGGTGTCAGCGGAGATTATTTTTTGTTTCATCCGCTGGAACTTGCCGACGGCAGTTATCTCTATCAGGATGCGCTGCGGCGAAACAGCGCTGTATTGGATGAAAATGCAGCGTGGAGCATCTTCTTTTCGCTCGATGTGACCGGTATGCGCTTCAAAATCGGCGAAAAAGAATTTGTTGTGCAGGGCGTTGTCAGAGAGGATGACCAGAAGGAGACACAGGAGATGTGCAGCGGCGATGCGCGGATCTATCTCCCTTATGATGCGTTGTCTGACATCACGGATGATGCTGCCTTGCTTTGCTATGAGGTGCTGATCCCGGCACCCATCCGGCATTATGCCAGAAATCTGCTGCTGGATTATTACCGCGGCGATTGTCTCGATGAAACGAAATCTGCCGAAACAGACGGCAAAATTCCTGTTGAGATCGTGGATAATACAGAACGGTTTTCTTATGCTTCTGTATTTCAGCATCTGCTGCAATACCGACAATGCGGTATCGCAACACGCGCAATCGCGTATCCCTATTGGGAAAATGCAGCCAGAATGCTTTTGAACAGACTTTCTTTGATTCTCGTGCTCATTCTGCTGGTGACCGGCAGTCTGATCGGTGTGACCGCCCGGCTCCTGATCCGGAAATATCGGAACAGGACATTCCATTTGAAATCTCTGACGGATAAACTGATCGTCAGATTTACTTATAAGAACAGTGTGTGAGCATTGTTCTCCATTGATTTTGCGTGTTTCTCCTAAATAGTGAGTGTGTGTGCTGTGAACCTGTCGGATTCGTCCGGCAGGTTTGCGGCATTTTATTGGTTTTTTGCAAATTAAGGCTGTGATGATCGCAGACAAAGCCGATCTTTGCAGAAAACCAATCAAATACTTGTGCAATATGCGCATAAACAGATTTGACTTTTATGCATTTCTCCAAAGCTGTAATATAGATATTGACAACTTGAAAATGATGTGGTATACTAACGTCAGAAAGTTGAAACAACGATAGTTACAACCTTACAAATCAAAAAAATCATGTTATAATCAGGAGGAGCTTATCCTCAGCAGCAGCGGTGAAAGCATTATCAGCTATGCAGATTACGCTATTGCTATGGTGGACGAGATCGAAAAGGGCGATCACATCGGGCAGCGTATCAGCGTGGTAAGAGAGTAAGAAAGAGATGAACATCTATGCAGATCACAAGTAAATTCACGGCAGCGGTGCATATTCTCACCTGTATCGACATTTTCGACGGTCAGATGAGAGTGACCAGCGACTTCCTGTCGGGCAGTACGGGGATCAATGCGGTGATCGTCCGTAACGTTCTCGGACAGCTTCGCAATGCAGGGATAGTTGAAACTCGTCAGGGCAGCGGCGGCGCACACCTTGCAAAAGCACTTGACGAGATCACGCTGTACGATATTTACAAGGCGGTTGACTGCGTAGATGATGCGGGACTGTTCCACTTTCACGA
>DMBA01000059.1 GCA_003446315.1 Ruminococcus sp.
AGGAACACGACTAGCACCAGCATAACGCCGGTTGTGGTGAGCAGTACGGTTCCTCCCACTTTTCCTTTCTTCAAGATTCGTTTCATTTGAAACCACCTTTCTCAATTGCGGATAGCCTTCTTAGAATTTGTCTCTAAGAAGGCATATCCGTACCCATCAATTACTCAGCAACTGGATCTCGCCACTCTTCGCCATCCCAAATCGTTTTATCATAGGCAGGTCCGACATCCGGTTCAGTCGGCTCCTGCATGTAAATCGACTTATAGGTAATGGTGACCTCTGTGTAGCCCGGTTTCATATCATCACCCTCTGCTGTTCCGCCTGTACCCGGAATCGGGTTGCCCTCATCATCAAGCTGCGGAGTCGGTGCAGCAGTATTCTGATTGAATCTGTAGTAATCCTTGGTCACAACATTTGTGATCATCATTGCATCGTTGTTTGCATCTGCATATGCTTTGATGGAATCAAGCAGATCCAGAACATCGGTCTGGTTGATGATGAGCTTCACAGTGTGTGTACCATTGCTGACGGTCTGTGCAGAGCGTGCAGAAAGCACATTGGATTCCAGCAGCTTTGAGGCTGCTTCCAGTGCCAGAGAACCATCAAGGTCTGCATTCTCATACAGCGGATATGTCACAATATTCGGCGCATAGAAATAGTAGCCCAGTGTAGCTGCTGTTTCATCTGTAACATTCAATGATTCGGTCATCAGAACGCCGTCGCCGATAAACTGGTCGATGTTCACGAAGCCTTCACGAACAAAGTTTTCAAGTCCGAGACCGTCCATCTCATCGGTAAATCCCTTTGAAATATCAAGGCTCTCCTGATATCTTGCTTTAATGGTCTTCTGCTTGGCGGGAATTCTGTCAAATTCGATAACTTTGGTTTCCCATTCTGTCTTGACACCTTCCAGTGCCTGCTTGTTGTTATTGAGGTCTTCCAGCTTCGGTCTGATAAATGCAAAAATTGCGATGATGAAAATAACTGCAACGATTGCAATCAGCAAGATGACTCTATCGCGGTATCCAAGTTTCATTGTGCGCCCTCCTCTGCTTCTTCTTCGCCAGCGATCTTCTGAAGGTCAAGTGCTCCGCCCTTCATGCTAATGCGCACCTGAAGGCGCTCATCTTCTGCTTCTTCAACAGTGGCCTCAACCTGGATCGGGTTGCCTTCATCGTCAACCTGAACGGCTGCCTGCACCTGCTGACCCTGATTCTCTTTTTTGACAATCGAAAATCCATTGTAAGAGACATTCTGAACGTCATCCAGTGCACGAAGTGCTTCAACGACCTTCGAAGGAAGAACCGGGATCGGCACATCGGTTTCTCTGTCAATTGCCAGATCCAGCGAGAAAATACCATCATTGAAATCAAGCTGCTTAATGGTAGCAAATCCGGATTCCAGCGCGTTATCGGTGCCGGCTTTTTCAGCAACTGCTGTATTGATCGCCTGCTCGATCTCAAGATACATATCCTTTACCGGCTTCGGACGGCTGACATATGCATTATATGCATCGCTGACACCTTCGAGATATGTATTCACGGCTGTCTGCTTGTCATTCAGCATTGTGAGCTGTTCATCAAGTTGCGCTGCGAGCTTGGATGCTTTCTTATCCTGATATTCTTCAATCTGATCCAGCACTTCATTGTTCTGGTGATTAATAAAGCCCCATGCTCCGGCACAGATCACAATAGATACTGCTGCCGCAATACCGAGCAGCGCTGCATAGGAGCTGTTGGAACGGATCTTGTTATTGTTGACCGTATCGGTTGCGAGCAGGTTGATGTACTCGGTATCCTTATTACGCTTGAACATTGCACCGATGGCGTTTGCGTAAGAGGAGAACTCCAGATTCTCATATCCGTGGATCTGCGGGGGCACATTGATAATGCTGGTGCGGATGCCCATCTTTTCGAGTTCGTTTGTCAGGCGGACGTACTCATGGGTATCGCCGTAGAACACAACATTCTCAATCGGATCGCTGCCGGACTTGGATTTCTGGAACTGCAGCATACGGAAAATGTTTTCGTTGACTGCTTCGAATACATAGTCTTCGGAATCATCATAGTCTTCCGCAGAAATCGAAGCGAAACGGGAGAAGGAAAGCTGACCCTTCTCATAGAGGTTCAGGGAGATAAAGTTGTTGTCGATCTGAACAGCGAGCAGCGGCATCTTTGCCTTTGTCTTGGTATCGGCAAGCAGCACCTTGGTAATGCAGTTACAGCCGATCATAACGCTGCGCAGGTTGATCTGAAGCATATTGAACACGCGCTTATAGCAGTCAACAACTTCATACGGGCAAGCGGTTGCGAGAACCTTCTTTGCACCTTCGGTCTGGTCGGAATCGCCGACGATGATGTAGGATACCGAATAGGACTCATCAATGCCGAGTGCAGCAGCCATTTCCGCACGAACCATCTTCATGAAGTCCTGCTGTTTTTCAGCTTTCTGAATATGCAGTTCCTTGAAGATCGTCATGTTGGAAGAAATGCTGACGATCGCTTCTTTATCGGGCATTTTGTTGGTGCGGAGCACCTGGTTGATCAAAGTCGCAAGACGGGGAACGTCACGAACGTGACCGTTCACAATGACTTCTTCTTCAAGATTAAGAGTTGCAGCGGAGTTGATACGAATTCTGCCGTTGCTTTCAGCACCCTTAATAATCCTTATATTACGGTCGGTAATGTCAAAGGAAAGCATTTACGAAATCCACCTCTCTGTATTAAGTTGACGTATTATGTGTGCGGCGGCGCTGCCGCCGCACCAAAAGCCTTCGTTCTTTTAAATTGATTATTCGTCGCCGATGTTGCCGATCGAATCGTACAGTGCCGGGAAGAACGCTGCGCAGACGAGACCGATGATAACGCCGAGGATAATCAGCATCAACGGTTCGAGCATGGAGCACAGACGCTTAACGGCGGAGTCTGCTTCTTCGTCGTAATATTCAGCGGTTTTTGCGAGAATGTCATCCAATGCACCGGCTTCCTCACCAACGAAGATGATGGAGCAGAACATGGAATCGAAGATGTCGGCTCTTTGGATCGAGGAGCTGAGTGTTTCACCACTCTTGACCTCATCAATAATATCGCGGAACTTCATGGAGATGTAGGAGTTGTTCAGCGTATCTGCGGAGCGCTTCAGACATTCAACCATCGGAAGACCGGAAGAATAAAGGGAAGCCATAGTCTGTGCAAAACGTGCTGTGTAGATCTTCACAACCAGTTTGCCGAATCCCGGTCCTTTTATAATGAAGCGGTCCCATTTCACGCGCGTATCCGGGAGCTTCATCATATAAACGAATGCGAATATCAATGCTGCTACCACTAATATCAGGATGAGCCAGTGCGCAACCAGGAACTTACCGATCGCAGTCATTGCTTTGGTCAGTGTCGGCATATCCGCAGGGTCTTCATACAAGTCTTCGAAGACCGGCATGATGAACACGAAAACGCCGATAACAACGGCAATGGTCAGGACAACCAGGATGATCGGGTAAACCATTGCACTCTTAATTGTGTTTGCGAGTTTATTCTGGTTTGCATAGTAGTCACTGAGACGCTGCATGATAATGTCCATCTGACCGGACGACTCGCCTGCGCCGACCATTGATGTCAGCAGTGTCGGGAAGACGCTTCCGTGTACTTCCAGTGCATCTGAGAACGATTCGCCCTTCTGCACGTTTTCATACACATCACGCCATACATTTCGAGCAGCTTCGCTCTCCTGCTCTTTGCAGAGAATGTCAAGTGCTTTCACCAGTGTCAAACCGGATGTCAGCATCGCAGCCATCTGACGGGTTGCAAACGCCAGATCCTTCGTCTTAAACTTTTTAACGGTTTTGACGGTGGACTGTCGTTCCTTGTATTCGGTGACATACATTCCCTTTTCTCGGATTTTTGCCAGAAATTCCTGCTCATCTTCCGCTGTCATAACGCCTTTTCGGACATTACCGACTGCGTCTTTTGCTGTATAAGCAAAACTCATTGGCATAAAACCACCTCCTGCAAGCCTGATTTGATTGTTTTGAAGCGCCGATGAGCGATTCGGTGCTTCGTTAGGGTTTATCCGTGTGCAGGCTGCGCAAGCCGGACAGTTTCCGTGACCGGCATCCCCCGCGTCCCGGACGCTGCCGTGTTAGTCAATCTGAAAACGGGCATAGCAATAGCCACACATAGATTCATAGAAATATTATACCACAGATAATTGATGATTGCAACTATGTTTCATCCAAATTTTCGCCCTCTTTTTTAGGCGTTTCGACCAATCCTTCTGCCGGCTCCGCCATCGACTGCTTGATAATGATTCTGCCCGGTATCACATGGCGTGCTGCGGGTTTCTGTGGATTTTGCAGTCTTGCAAGCAGCAGCACAACCGCCGTATGTGCCATCTCGGAAAGATCGACTTCCACGGTCGTGATCGCCGGGATGCACATATCAGATACTGTATAATTATCGTATCCTGTCACGGAGATATCTTCCGGCACACGATAGCCTTTTCTTTGCAGATCCCCGATGACCCGGAATGCCGTTTCGTCGCAGTTGCAGACGAATGCTGTCGGCATTTCTGCCGGGAAATCGTAATCCGTCAGCGTGAAGCCGTTGGAAAGGCGGTCTTCCAGCGTCCATTCCTGCCGGTATTCAAGTTTATGCTCCATCAGACATCGGATATATCCGAGGAACCGGTCATGGATGCTGCTGGTTGCCGTCACGGAACCGATAAACCCGATTTTTTTGTGACCGAGTGCGACCAGCCGGTCTGTCATCAGATAACTATCATAATAGTTATCCGAGATCACCGCATCAATGTCGCTGTGCTTATCATAAAAATCCAGAAACAGCATCGGGATGTGCAAAGATGCAAGTTTTTCCAGATAATCCGTTGAAAGCTGACCGACGATAATCAAGCCGCGCACCTGCCGTTCCGCCGCGATCCGGGGCAAAACGCAGTTTTTTTCATCCGATTCCGTCACGCTTTCATAGACAGAATACAGATTGCAGCGCGTCAGTTCCTTCGCAACGCCGGCTGTCAGGAACCAATAAAATGTGCCGCGCCCGCCGGCAAAGCGTTCGCTGGTCAAAATGCCGATACTGCCGCCCTGCTGCACTTCCGGTGCAGCTTTCCGGGGTGTACGCGGTGCAGACGGACGATACCCAAGCTCGGATGCACGGGTTCGGATGCGGTTTCGCATCTCCTCACTCACACCGCCGCGGTCGTTCAGCGCATTGGAAACCGTGACAACGCTGACACCCAGTTCTTTCGCAATATCAGACATGCGGACACCGTTTTTCATGGCATGCCTCCGTCTTATTTCCTGCCGTTCTGCAATTGAATTAGATAATATATAATATAGTATAATATAGCATAATTTTACTGCCGGCAGCGAATACTTTTTCTTTATTATAACACAATTTAAGAAATTTGTAAATACCTGTCGTAAAAAAACTTTTTGTATAATTTCCGGCACTTATCATGATAATTCACATTTGATTATTCCTATTTGTAGTAAATTTACCAAGTTGAATTGTCATATCATATCCTGTTTTTGTTGAAAAATCCTACATTCCACTTTTCAACTTTCTCTCTTTGTTTATATTGCTTAAATCCGGCTTATAATTTTTGTGAACATTCGTCTTTTTCCCACTTGCACTTTTTTCCAAAACGATGTATGATAAATATGTGTGCTGATTTACCGTTTTCATCTCAGCACCGATATGAAGAAAGTCCATTCCAAACAACCAAAAGAAAGAGGTCATTCACAATGTATAAAAAATTGCTCGCTGCAATCTGCGCATCCGCTATGGTACTGGCAGCATGTACCGCATGCGGTGGCTCCTCTTCCTCCGATTCGGAATCTTCCAAGGAGAACACAAAAACTTCTTCCTCTGAACCGGATCGCAACAACAACAACGCAGAAGAAACCGATGCCCCGGAAGAAAACGCAGATTCTCCCGCAGAAGGCACCGCTGCCCCCGATTCAAATTCCGAATTCGAAGAACCTGTTGTTGCCGGTTCCGGTGATGCGATCCTTGCAATTACCGACGGTCAGTGGTATGTTCAGTATTGGGGCAATGCAGAAGATATTCTCGCCTATGATGCAGGCATCGCACATATCGACGGCGACGGCGATTATACCGTCAGCGTCAATATCGGCACAAAAGGTGCGCAGTTTGATGTTGCCGGCGATCCGAACGGCGATTATAAGTGCAGCGGTGTTTCGTTCGCTGCGGTCAAGGTTCTGGACGGCACCACACTCTATCCGAACATGAACATTGAGATCAAGGAGATCCGCGTGGACGGCAACCCCATCGAGCTCACTGCGAAAAACTATACTTCCTCTGATGACAATGTCGAGATGCGCGCTAACATCCTGAACAGCTATGTCAGCAGCTTCCCGGATGACGCACACACCCCCGCAGGCAAACCGACCGGTGAATTCGGCGAATATTCTGCACAGATCATCAATCCGGATGATGTTGCTTCGTGGTCGAAGATCGAAGTTGATTTCACTGTTTCCGGCATTTCCGGCGCAGCAGAAGCACCTGCTGATACCCCCGCAGATGCACCCGCTGAAACCGAGGTTCCGGCTGAGGTCGCACCGGCAGAATAAACCATTGTTCTGTCTTCGTTCATAAATAATAAGAGCCGCTGTATCTGTTTCTGATACGGCGGCTCTCTATGTCGTATATTTGCGTTTATGGTTCAGGTTTGCGGAAATATTTCAGTTCTTCCGCAGATATCGGGACGTTCTTTTTCTTTTTTTTTGTTCATACATGATCTGGTCTGCCTTCGAGATCAGCGAAAACAGCTTCATATCCGGTGTGACAGCCGTCACAAATGTGCCGATGCTGGACGAAAGCATATA
>DMBA01000058.1 GCA_003446315.1 Ruminococcus sp.
TTGAACCATGTCGGGAAGCCGGCACCGCCGCGTCCTGCCAGACCGGATACCTTGATGCAAGCAATGACATCTTCCGGTGTCATGCCGTTTTCTTTGGAGAGGATCTTTGCAACGGCAGAATAACCGCCTGCTGCCTTTGCACTTTCAATCGAATCCGGATCAATGATGCCGCAGTTCCGCAGGGCGATGCGCGTCTGCTTTTCCAGAAATTCCGCGTCATTTTTTTCGATAATCAGATCGAGAATATCGGCATCCGCACCGTCATTTGCCCAGTTATAGATGCGCTTTGCATCTTCCGGCTTGACGCGCACAAGGCGATGCAGCAGTTTTTCATCCTGATAGATATCAACGATCGGTTCCAGCCAGCACATGCCGATGCATCCGACAGTGCCGATCGGGATGCCGCTGCCGGCAAAAGCCTCATTCAGCGCCGCAAAGACTTTCTGTGCGCCTGCTGCAATGCCGCAGCTTCCCTGTCCGACTGCAATCCGCAGACTCATTTCACCGCCTCCTTTGCCTGTATTTCCTTGAGAATATCCAGTGCCTGCGCCGGTGTCAGGCTGCCGAAGGTATCTTCGTTAATCATCATGACCGGCGAGAGCGAGCAGCATCCGAGACATGCCACAATGCTGAACGAGAACAGACCGTCAGATGTTGTGCCGCCGTTTTCCACCCCCAGATATTCCTGAATGGCGGATGCGATGCGCGTGCTGCCGTTGACATGACATGCCGTACCGTCACAGAGCATAATCATATATTTCCCGACCGGCTGAAACCGGAACTGCGTGTAAAAAGTGGCAGTTCCGAGGACACGGGCAGGGGTGCTGCCTGTGCGTTCTGCGACATGATAGATCACATCCATCGGGAGATAGCCGTAAATTTCCTGTGCGTGCTGAAGAATGGTAATGAGACTGCCTTTCTGTTCCGCATACTGTTCCAGAACCGGCTCCAGTAAAGACAGATCACTTTGCTGCTGCATACATTCACATTTCATAGCGTGCTCCTTTCCGTTACAATATCCGAAAATATGCGGGTAATGTTCGCAATTGTACAGTTTCTATTATACCACATGAAAAGCTGTACTGTCAAGATTCACATAAATATGGCAAACGAATGCCCCGCAGCATGCAGTGCGGGGCGGGTACGGTTGCAGGATCATGCGGATATCGTTTATTGCCGGATGCCGGTCAGTTCATAGCCTGCATCGGCGATCACTTTCCGGAACACATCTTCCGTGACCGGGGATGCCGTCCGGATCTCTGCTTTTGCAGCTTCATGGCTGACGTTCTCCACGGTTACGCCTTCCATAGCTTCCAGTGCCTTGCGGACATGTGCCTCACAGTGCGGGCACATCATGCCTTTGATCTCCAGTGTTACATTTGTCATTTTTTCCACCGTTCCTTTCTGGTTTTCGGATTGTATTGCAGCAGGGGCGAGCGCCGCCTGTTCTGCTTTCAGGGGTTTGAACAGATTCAGCCGGAGTGCATTGGATACGACGCAAAAGCTCGAAATGCTCATCGCGGCTGCACCGAACATCGGATGCAGGGTGAGACCCAGCGGGGCAAGCACGCCGGCTGCCAGCGGAATGCCGATCAGATTATAAATGAAAGCCCAAAAGAGGTTTTCGCGGATATTTTTCAGGGTCTTGCGGCTCAGGCGGATGGCATTGACCGCATCGGTCAGGCTGCTGTGCATGAGCACGACATCTGCCGCATCAATGGCAATATCCGTTCCGGCACCGATTGCCATTCCGATATCGGCGCGGGTGAGTGCGGGTGCATCGTTGATGCCGTCGCCGATCATGCAGACGGTGCCTTTTTCTGCGAGTTCCTGAATGATCTTTTCTTTGCCGTCGGGCAGCACTTCCGCAATGACGCGGTCAACACCGGCTTCCTTTCCGATCGCCGCAGCAGTACGGGCATGATCGCCGGTGAGCATGACGGTTTCAATATGCATTTCATGGAGCAAACGAATCGCATCTGCACTGTCCGGCTTCATGATATCGGCACAGGCGAGCAAGCCGGAAACGCGGTTTTCCCGCAGGAAAAAGATCGGTGTTTTGCCGGCTTCTGCGAGGTCGAGCGCCTGCTGTTTCAGATGATCGGGGATCTCTGCATATGCCGAAACCGCCTGCAAATTGCCTGCACGCAGCGTTTGCCCGCCGCAATCAGCAGAAACGCCGCTGCCGGTCTGTGCAGCAAATCCGGTGACTGCCGGGATCGCAATGCCTTTTTCCCGCACGGTATCCATGACGGCGCGTGCAAGCGGATGTTCACTGTGCTGCTCCAAAGCGGCGGCATCGGTCAGCAGATCGGAAACGGTGCAGTGTTCTGCCGGGATGATATCGGTGACCTGCGGCATGCCGGCAGTTACGGTGCCGGTTTTATCGAGCACAACGGTTCGGATCCTGCCGGTTTCTTCCAGCGCTGCTGCTGTTTTATAGAGAATACCGTTTCGTGCGCCGACACCGCTGCCGACCATAATGGCGACAGGCGTTGCAAGACCGAGTGCGCACGGGCAGCTTATGACGAGGACGGAAACGGCACGGGCGATTGCAAAATCAGCGGGCTTGCCGAGGAGCAGCCAGACGATCAGCGTGACCGCAGCAATGCCGAGCACTGCCGGGACGAAAATGCCGGAAACTTTATCGGCAGTTTTGGCGATCGGCGCTTTGGTCGCAGCGGCATCTTCCACCATGCGGATGATCTGGGAAAGGGTGGTATCCGCACCGGTTCGGGTCGCTTCACAAACCAGATAGCCGGATTGGTTGACGGTACCGGCAAACACATGGCTGCCGGCAGATTTATCGGCAGGGATGCTTTCACCGGTCAGCGCTGCTTCATTGACCGCGCCGCTGCCATCCAGCACGATGCCGTCCACAGGGATCTGCATGCCGGGACGGACAGCAAACTGCATGCCCTGCCGGATCTGTTCTGCGGGCACTTCCCGTTCCTGACCGTTTTCCAGCAGCAAAGCGGTTTGCGGCGCAAGCTGCATCAGACCTTTCAGTGCATTGGTGGTTTTGCCTTTTGCGCGTGCTTCGAGCGTTTTGCCGACGGTAATCAGCGTCAGGATCATGGCGGCGGATTCGAAATATAGCTGATGATAATAGAAATCCGGTGTATTGGCAGCCGGGGCTGTCATAGCAAAGAGCATGCAGACGCTCCAGACGAAGGATACCGATGAGCCGAGTGCGACCAGCGTATCCATATTGGGGGCGCGGTGCAGGAGCGCTTTTGTACCGCTGATGAAGAATTTCTGGTTTATGACCATCACGATGGCGGAAAGCAGGAGCTGCACCAGACCCAGTGCATAAACATTGCCGGCAAAGAACGCCGGAAGCGGCAGATGCAGCATATGATGCCCCATTGAGACATACATCAGCAGGAGCAGAAACACGAGGGACGCACACAGACGGCGCAGCAGCTTCGGTGTTTCGGTATCGGTGAGGGCATCCGGCTGTTTGGGTGCGGGATCGGCGGCATTTTGCAGGGATGCACCGTATCCGGCATCGGTGACGGCTTTGATGACGGCATCCGGTGCGGCAGTTCCTTCCACGCCCATTGCGTTGGTCAGAAGGCTGACCGAACAGGATGTTACGCCTTCCACGGCGGAAACGGCTTTTTCCACACGCGCACTGCAAGCCGCGCAGCTCATGCCCGTGACATGATATTGTGTCATATGCACCTCATTTCATCAGTTTCTGAACCAAAGCAGCCAGTTCGTCCACGGCGGCATCATCGCCGCTGCGGATGTCGCGCACCACGCAGGTGTGGAGATGGCGCGTCAGCAGATCGCGGTTGAACGCATTGATTGCTGCACTGACTGCGGCAGACTGTGTCAGAATATCCGCACAATAGGCATCCTGTTCCAGCATATTCTGCAAGCCGCGCACCTGTCCTTCGATGCGCTTTAAGCGGTTCATCAGTTTTTTGCGTTCTTCATCGGAGCGCACGGTTTTTTTCTCACAGCAAGGACATCGCTTTTCTTTCTCACTCATATTATGCCTCATTTCCGGGGAGATCCCGCATGATGATTTCGGATTCAGAAAAAGAAGGGTTTGCACAGGAAATCAAATACCCCCCTATGGTATCTATTATATACCATAGGGGGGTATTTGTCAAGTGCCTTCTGCAAGCATTTCCAAAGCGGCATATTTTCACGAAAACGGGAAATACTGTGTTTTGAAAGGATGGTGAAGCGCGATGATATGGATCGGGATTCTGACGGCAGCATTGTCCGGCGTACTGATGAGCGTGCAGGGTGTCTGCAATACCGGTGTTTCCAAATCAGCGGGCTTATGGACGACCGGTGTATTTGTCTCACTGACCGCCGCAGTGCTTTGTCTGCTGATCCGGATGTTTTCGGACGGGGAGCAGCCGTTTGCGGTGCTTGCCGGCATTCGTCCGCGTTACGGATTGCTGGGCGGGGTATTCGGTGCCCTGATTACGGGAACGGTAATGCTCAGCATTTCCAGACTGGGCACAGCGCGTGCAGAGCTTGTTATTGTCATTTCGCAGCTGATTGCCGCATATGCCATATCGGTCGGCGGATGGCTGGGCGCGGAGCAGGAGCCGTTTGCGTGGCAGAAGCTCGCCGCACTGTCTGTATCGCTTGCCGGTGTGATTTGGTACAGCATTTGAACGGTATAAATTGCGCCGATTCGGAAGAATGCATAAAAATTGCGAATCTTGAAAAAATGCTTGATTTTTCAAGCGGATTGTGCTATAATTGCAGTGAAAAAGACGAACGTTTCGATAGATAGGCGGTGATGCTATGCGTTTTGGAGAATATCAGCATATTGCGGTCGTTGCAGCAGGCATGGATGAGGAATATCAGGAAAGCGTTCTGCGCGGTATTTTTGATGCTGCCAAGGCGCACAACTGCAATGTTGCATGTTTTGCCGCATTCGGCGGCGTACTCGGCAGCAGCCGGTATGACACGGGTGAATACAATATCTATTCGCTCGCGCAGTTTGACCGGTTTGATGCCGCTGTTTTGCTGACAAATACGATCAACAGTGCCGAATTGCGTTCCAATATCATGCATCGGGCAAAGCAGGCCGGGATTCCCGTTGCCGTGCTGGACAGCGATGAAGAACCGGCATTTTATAATGTGAAGATCGACAATACGGCAGCCATGCGGAAGATGGTGCAGCATGTGATCGAAGTGCACGGCGCAAAAACGATCAATTATATATCGGGCCCGCTTGCCAATCCGGAAGCAAAGGCACGTTATGAGGCGTTTCTGGATGTGATGACCGAGCATGATCTGACCGCAGATGCGCGGCGGATCTATTTCGGCGAATTCCGTCCGATCGACGGCAAACAGGCAGTCGAAGCGCTTCTGGCATCCGGAATGAAACTGCCGGATGCGATCATCAGTGCCAATGATGCAATGGCGCTGGATGCAATGGAAGCCCTGAATCAGCATGGTATCCGGGTGCCGGAAGACGTGATCGTGACCGGTTTTGACCATACCTATTATGCGCGGCATCACAGCCCGATCCTGACGACCGTCATGCGGCCGCTGTATTATGCCGGATATTGCGCATGCGAGAAAGTCCTCAATCTGATCGGCGAAGATGACGGCCTCAGAGAAACAGAGCTGCAGGCGCGTCCGGTCTTTTCGGAAAGCTGCGGCTGTGTGCCGGAAGATCTGAGCGATATCCGTTCTTATAAGGAAAGCACATATAAAACCATCAAGTGCATGCGTGCGGATATCTCCCTGCTGAACCGCATGACCTCTGCCCTTGCCGAAACAGAAACGGCTGAGGAGAATTTCCGTGTCATCAGCACTTATCTGCATGAACTCGGCTGTTCGGAAGCATGCATCTGCCTGTGCGATGACTGGCAGAATATCTATCAGGATACTGCTGCGGAATATTTGGTAAACGGCTACACCAAGCTGATGAGTGCACCGCTGATCTGGCGGGAGAACGAAGTCAGCAGCGTCAGCAGCTTCCAAAGCGCGGATATGTATCCGGTGAAGCCGAAAACGGGCGGAAACATCAGCTTTTTCCTGCCGCTGCATTTCCGTGAGCGCTGCCTTGGCTATTATATCATCACAAACGGCGATTTCCCGATCCGCAGCATGCTGTGTCATTCGCTGATGATGAACATAAGCCATTCGCTGGAGCAGGTGCGCAAGCTGCTGAATCTGAACAGTGCGATCAAAGAACTGGATCGGCTTTATGTGATCGACCCGCTTTGTAATATTTACAACCGGAACGGATTTATCCGGCTTGCGGATAAAATGTTCAAAGAATGCGTTGCGACGGGCAGCACGATTCTGGTTGCGTTTATTGACATGGACGGACTCAAACTCATCAATGACAATTACGGTCATGACGAAGGCGATTTTGCGCTGCGCCGTTTGGCGGATGTCATCCATAATACCTGCGGCGAAGGACAGATCTGTGCACGGTTCGGCGGCGATGAATTCATCATTCTGGGGACGGGCGCTGATCTTCAGGACGGTGCGGAACTGGAACGGATCTTTGCAAAGAATCTCGCAGAGATGAACCGCATCATCGGAAAGCCATATATGCTTTCGTCCAGCATCGGCA
>DMBA01000345.1 GCA_003446315.1 Ruminococcus sp.
GGGCATCCCTTTTCACAGGGATGATTGCGCAGCACGCGCATATAGTTGTCCACCAGCGGGTAATTGATCTGAACCCACGGCGGCGTGATCGAATGCCGGTCATCTGCGGAGATCAGCGCAAGGCAATAGGCAAGCTCACGCGGATGATTCATGACCATAAACGACAGCGGTGCATTGGCGCAGATTTTGCCGTCAAAATACTCTGCAATCAGCTTGACGGCATCGTTGTCCGCAGTATATTCCAGATATGCAAAGAAACCAGAGAACTCCGGCAGCTGATGCAGCAGCAGATACCAGATCTGTTTCAGCGAATCGTCCAGCGCTTCAAATGCCGTGACTTCATCGCAGAACAGCTCAAATGATTTCACGGCATCATCCAGCGGATTGCTGAGAGAATCTGTCTGAAGCCTATCATCTTTCAGAAGCCGGTGATACGGCTTTGCAGGAAACAAAAGCGGCGACAGACAGAGCGTGTCAACATACTGCGCTGACGCACTCTGCGGTATCGCCGCTTCAAGATATTTGAGATCAAAGGCAAGAATATTGTGACCGCCGATAAAGCCGTATTCCTTGACAAATGCAGAAAAATCACTCATAAAGGCAGCATGAAACTGACGCCCGTCAGCATCGACTGCGCCAATATCCAGTATCTGCCCGTTTTCGGGGTTGATCTCTGCATCAAAGAATACGATTGATTTCATTTCTCTGCTTCTCTTTCATGTATAAATGCAATGAGTGTTTCCATGTTATCAAAAATGAATTGCTGCGCATTCTTGTCATACACGGTATATTGCGTCGGAACACCTTGTTCATTGATAAAGCTTGTTTCCTTCATTCCAAGCATTTCCCCGTTTTGCGTCGGAACCTTTCGTTTTCTTCCGGTGGCGCTTTCTACTTCTTGTAGCAGGCCGACAGAGAGAAGCCAACCGGCTATGTCCGTTCCTTTTAGTTTCTTCATATGTTCATCATCAATTAATTCATTTGCAATACCTGCGACTTTTGTAGCAGACAGAGCTGTGTTTTGAGGTCGCAGCAGCACAATTTGCTCATGCGTAAGGAAGAACGGTTCCTTTACTGATTTCGGAGGTTTGGGCTGCTTCTTTCTTTGTATCTCTCCGCCGTTGTCGATCACCTTTTGCAGCACGCCTGAAACATAAAATAAACAACGCGAAATGCGCACTTGATTGACAACATCATCGTCCCGAACAGGCTGCCCGGAAAGCGGGTCATATCCGTTTGCAAGCGAATCAATATACTGTTTTGCTCTTTGCAAAATTTCAAGATCTGTCATAGTGATGCCTTTCTCTTCCGGTATATAATCTCTTTTTTAGAAATCGACTAAATAAATCCCAATGCTGATAGTCGATGCTGCGCTTCTGGATTTCTTGGCTCAATATTCTTTGAATTCAGCATGGGTTTCTAGGCCATTAGGAAGCGGTAGAGTTCTTCTTTGCATTGATTCGGTCTATCTCTTCCTTTATGATATTACCAAAGGTACTCTCATCTATTTCTTTGCTTTCTATCGCAGCTTCAGATTTATCTGCGAATGCATCAAATATTGCCTGCTTATCCTCCAGTAATGCCATAAGCTTCTCATCAACTGAATTTTCACAAAGCAACCGGTATACAAGCACATTTCGTGTCTGCCCCATACGATAGGCGCGTGAAATCGCCTGATTCTCAATAGAAGGCTTAAACTGCGGTTCACATAGAACAACAACACTTGCTGATTGAATATTCAGGCCGGTTCCGCCTGATTGTATTTGCGCTACCAGAACAGTTCCAGGCGGAGCTTGATCAAATTCATCTATGATTTCCTGCCTGCGTTGTGGTGTAACAGAACCGTTGATAGGATTCGTACAGCGGGAACCAAGAAGCAAAGTGATTTTTCGTATGGTGTCCAGAAAAAATGAAAAAACGATCACCTTTCGTCCGTCTGCTTCAGCTTCCTCAACCAACTCCAACAACCGTGCGGCCTTTGATGAGTATTTGAGATCATCGACATTCCATGATACGCGCCTAGATTCAGCGTAGTTTCTCGCAAGAACCGCCTGCACGTAAATTGCCTCTTCGGTGCGGTTCATCATACACCATTCCTTGCTTTCAATCAGTTCCGGCAGTTCTGTTAGCACATCTTCGCGTTTTCTGCGATAATAAACAGGTGAAACACTTTTCCTGAACTGAGGCGCAGATGCCATGAAAGTCATACCCTTGATCTTCGCTGCAACTTGAGGTTGAAGAACATTGATTAGCGTGACCATCTCATCAACCTTGTTTTCTAAAGCGGTACCAGTCATAAACAACAATCGCTCAGCATGTTCACTAATGTTTTTTACGTTCACTGTTCTTTGTGCTTCCGGATTTTTAATATAATGCGCTTCATCTACTACCAGCAAAGAAAACTTAAACGCATCCGGAATTCTGCAATAAGCAGTCGTTTCATATGTAGTTACTGCCACTCCGCCGGTATCCAGCCATGACTGAAATGCAGATCTTCTTGTTCCACCATGAACTTTTGTTACTGTCAGTTTACTCATTTTTCTGATTTCCCTACACCAATTCGTAATGACACTGGCTGGACACACAACCAGAAAGTGCGTAGCACCAGTGTTTTTGAGAGAAACCATAACTGCAATCGCCTGCACGGTTTTACCAAGGCCCATTTCATCGCCCAGCAACACTCGTTCCTGATGGAGTATATATTTAACGCCCCATTCCTGATATCGGCGCAGTTCACAAAGCAACCCATCTGGGAAATAGCATTCATCCTGAATTTCGCGGGCAAGATCTTCCGGTAACCCATATAAGGCATCATCATTTCCAAGTATACCAGGATTGATCTCTTCAAGAATATTAATGAACTGGATAGAATTTGCAGTAAAGTCATTCCACGCATCATCAAGAGGGCAATTCTGAACTGTTTGTATCTCATTTAATAAAGAACTAGCTTCATTCCCGTATGTACTGATTTTTAGCTCAGTCAATAGGCAATAAGTTTCCATAGCCTTATGTTTGTTTGCCTTTGATGAGAACAACCATTTCAGTTTTCCATTTACCGCTTCAATATCAGATATAGCGGACAGTATTGTGGATCGATTAGTATTTAAGAGTTGCTGTACGGACTTAATAAGGGGCTGCAACAACTTTAACCGATAGATGGATAAAATGAGTTCAGAAGATTCCTTACTTTTGTTGTCTGTGCTGAGATGTATCTTGCAGCCTTTTCTGGCTTGGGCAGTCATATCATCGACAATTCGTTTGATAGAATAAGCCGCATCTTCGCTGACACCATAAACAGAGGAAATAGAATGTACCGAAGCAGATGCTATATCAGCAATTGTTCTATAACCGTTGTCCCGAAGCGCCTTAACACGGAATGATCGCTTTCCTCTGTTGTTGATCTCTTCAATAGGAATATCCTGTAGAATATCTAACACGCTTTGCGCAACGAGCTGATTTGAATGCTTCTTGATCATGTCACGGTAGGTTTGCGTGACAGTCAGTACTGCATCTAGTTGACTGAGCAGCTGACTGTGTTCGTTAATTAGTGATTTTGCGTCACTAACGCCAAACGGTCTTGCCATGAAAGACACCTCCTGTCATGATTTAAGCATAAGTCTCGTTCGATCTTATTCGATACTATTTCAGAAAACAAGAAACGGTGCCATAATTTGAGATATAAACACCTTTCTGTGCTCTGGTAAGTGCGACATAGAGTAAGCATCGCTCAGCGGTCATGGTTTCCATCTCGCTGATTTTATCTGTGCGGTCAATCGCAGTATCCAGCGGAACAATATGCTCATTGACACTGACGATGAACACATACGGAAACTCCAAGCCTTTTACGCGATGCATAGTGGCAAGCCGCAAGCCGTCAATATTTCGGTCATCAATCCGGTCTTGCTGAATCGAATACGACTGATACCCTTGATCCGTCAGTACATCCTGGAAGCCGTCACGAATCTTCTTTATTCTGGCGGCAATGCAGATATCCTTCATCGGGACACCTGCGCTATTCAGCCGCTTGATCTGAGCCAAAACCTGCGTGTACTGATCGTTTTCGTCTGTGCAAGTCAGAATTACAGGCTTTTCTCCATGTGTCAGAGAACGGCAACGGTCTCCGGAATCATCTGCGCCGTCCAGATCGTCAAACGGAATACCTTTCAGGATAGCAAATGCAGCAGTTCGGATCTCCTCAGTTGTGCGGTAGTTTACGCGAAGCATTTTGCTGCGGCCCCCTGATTGAGATGCCGCACTGCGACAGCACTGTTCGATTCTTGTAGATATGCTGATGCGCATAATCATTGTATCGGAACGACCGGCAAGCAGTTTTGCAAGCTTTGCACGCTGTGCGGAAGAATCGCCGCGTTCTGCAACACTCTGCGCCTCGTCAATCACGATAATATCCCATTCTGCCTTTTCAAGATGAGCGCGATATTCAACATCGCGTTTCAACGTATCTATGGAGATAATCACTTTGTCATAGTAGAAGAACGGATTGTAATTGGACGGCAGTTGAGAACGAATCTTATGAATGCGGGCAGAATCCAGTCGCACCAGCGGAATGGTAAAGCGGTTCCACATTTCCTTCTGGAACTGCGTCATCATGCTCTTGGAGGTCACGACAAGGATGCATTTACCTTTTCCACGCAGAATCAGCTCGGACATTAAAATGCCGGCTTCCAGCGTTTTGCCCAGACCGACAGCATCAGCAATCAGAATACGCTGCTTGGGCTTACGGAGCGCCTGCTGTGCCGGTTCAAGCTGATACGGCATCAGGTCCATTGCTGCTTTACTGCCGATATGTAGCTTAGCATCCGTCGGAATCTGCTGCCGCCACTGGCTTTCCAGATACAGCTGTGTTCTGCGGAAGTACGGAGAAGCATCAGGAACCAATGTAACTTGTGCAGGATCAACGATTTCAATACGACTGCCTTTTTTCTCATTATCGTCGATTTCAGAAAGAAAATAGCCTCTTTGTCTTTGACAAGCGGAGAAATGCCGGTACAGTACAGCTCTTCATCACGAATAATAACGCGCATACTAGGTGCAAAGTGCTTCTTCATAGCATTCTCCTGTATAAATCAATCTTTCATTTCACCTGTTGCAATTAATCGAACAGAAAGATGTAGTATATAATGAACAATAAATCAGGATCAAAAGATGAAATTCCGTTACACTTTATCAT
>DMBA01000020.1 GCA_003446315.1 Ruminococcus sp.
GACCGTCCTGATGGGGCGCTCCGGCAGCGGAAAAAGTACGCTGCTGAATATGCTTGCCGGACTCAGTGTGCCCAGCAGCGGAACCGTGAAGCTGGATGGGACGGATCTCTATGCGATGCCGGATCAGGCGCTTTCCCGTCTGCGGAATGAGAAGATCGGCGTGATCCCGCAGGGACAGACGGCGCTGCACAGCCTGACCGTAAAGGAAAATATTCTGCTGCCCTATCTGCTTTACGGCGATCAGCCCGATTCTGACTTCGCGGAACAATTGATGCAGACGCTTGATATCGCTGCACTTGCCGATGCCAAACCTGCCGAACTTTCCGGCGGCGAAATGCGCAGAACTGCCATCGCAAGAGCGTTGATCCGGAAACCAATGCTGGTTCTGGCGGATGAGCCGACAGCCGATCTCGATGACGAAAATACAGCGGCGGTCTTCCGGCTTTTGCTGGAGACTGCACGGCAGGGCGCGGCAGTCTTTATTGTGACGCATGAAAATGATGCGGCGCAATATGCAGACCGGATGCTGAAAATGTCCGGCGGCGTGATAACTGATATCGCTGCGCAGTAATTGAGAGCGGGCGGCGACAAACGGAGCACCTTTTCATACAGAAAGGGTGCTTATTTTTTATGCCTGCGTACTGTGCAAAGTACCGGAAGAACACCGGCTGCGGATTGAAAAAAGAAAAATCCCTCCTACTTGATTTTATATGAAGAACGTGCTATAATATATGTAGTTATCATACGCTAACTCATAAAGAAGCACGGGAATATCATTGCGGAAGACCGCTTGCGCAGACTGCAAGCATTGTCTCTTGGCGATCTCCTGCCATGCCGGATTTTTGAAAGTGTATATTTTTATTTACAAATTGCTGCAAAATGCTACTCAAAATGCAATTTTCTTCACACGATTTGTAATTCGGAATCAGAAAAATGAAAACAAAAAATGAAGTATGAACAGATTGTGAATCATGCAGGTACAGCCCCAAAATTTGAAATATTTGTTCCAATAACGAATGACAGAAACCGGCAAAAATGTTCTGTCTTCGTGTTGTTTCGGCATAAAAATTTATTATAAATTTTTGAAAAGCTATTGATTTTCTACAAAGTTTATGCTATAATATAAAAGAATTCGAAGCGAAATCCGGCAATTTCGTTTTATTAAATATAAAATAGAGAACTTTGGTGGAATTGAAACAAAGAACCGCACAATGTAAAATGCCGGAAAAACATTGTCGGCAGCATTAGAACAGGAACACAACATGGAAAAAAGAGAAATACGCAACAAATTTTTTCAGTACATTTTCTTCAACATTATCAGTACGCTTGGTGTGTCCGTTTATATCCTGATTGATACTTATTTTATTTCAAAGGGCATGGGTGCTGATGGTCTTGCGGCATTGAATTTGTGCCTGCCGGTCTTCAATTTTATCAACGGCATCGGGCTGATGCTCGGCATGGGCGGCGGCAGTAAATTTTCTATGCTGTATTGTCGGGTGGAACGCAGTGAAACGGATAAGATCTATTCCAACGCTTTCTTTGCCGCACTCGCTGCTGCCGGCTTGTTTGAAATGGTCGGCTTGTTCTTCTCAAAACAGTTTACGGCGTTTCTCGGTGCGGACAGCAGCATTTTTGAAATGTCGCATGTCTATCTGAAAACGATCCTTTTGTTTGCACCGGCGTTTATTCTGAATAATCTGCTCGTCTGCTTTATGCGGAATGACAGTGCACCGCGTCTTGCAATGGCGGGTGTGCTGGGCGGCAGTCTGGTCAATGTCATTCTGGATTATGTCTTCATCATCCGGATGGGACTGGGCATGAAGGGCGCTGCACTTGCGACCTGCATTTCGCCGCTGGTCAGCATGTGCATCATGGGCATCCACTTCCTGACCGGCTGGAACGCCTTCCAGGTGAGAATGGTGAAGCCTTCGCTCTCCATCATTCAGAATATCGCTTCCCTCGGCATGTATTCGCTGGTCACGGAATGGTCCGGCGGCATTGTCATTATGGTCTTTAATTTCGTGCTCTACCGCATGCTCAATAATACCGGCATCGCTGCTTACGGCATTGTTACGAATCTCGCAATCGTGTTCACTGCGATCTTTACCGGTCTGTCCAGCGGCGTGCAGCCTTTGATGTGCAGCGTGCACGGAAAAGGGGATACCGATGCGGCAAAATATCTGCTGCGCCTTTCCATTACGACCGCTTCTATCCTCGCAGCAGCCGCTTATGCAGCCGTTTATCTCAATACGACAGAGCTTGTTTCGATCTTCAATAACAGCGGCGATGATACGCTGCGCTCTCTCGCCGAAAACGGCTTGCGGCTCTATTTCCTCTATCTGCCGTTTATGGGGCTGAATTCGATCTTTTCTGTTTATTTCTCATCCGGAGAGTATACGTTTTCTTCGCAGCTTCTTTCGTTCCTGCGCGGTACGGTGCTTGTGATCCCGCTGGCATTCCTGTTCTATTATCTCCGTTCCGCAAACGGCATCTGGCTGACTGTTCCGATCGCGGAACTGCTGACTGCTGCCGTCGGAATCGTCATCAATTTCTATATTGCAAAACCCTATGAGCTGTATGAATATCACTATGTTCCGAAAGTGACGAATCAGTATGGTTCTACCGTTCCGCATAAAGATATGAAATAAACAACAAGGGAGAAAACCGGTTCTGCGTTTTCTCCCTTCGCTTTTTACTATGGATATGCTTGCATTTCCGCCGGTTCTGTGATATACTGTTTTTATTCGGAAATGAAAGGATCATTTGAAAGAAATGAAGAAAATTCTGCGCTTTCTCAAAAAAGAACTCATGCTGACAGTTTCTGCTGCCGCTGCGATCGCTGCGATGCTCATTACGCCGCCTTCGCCGGCATTGCTCAAAGAAATTGACTGGCGGACACTCGGCACGCTGCTGATGATGCTTTGTGTGCTGGAAGGCTTCAAACAGGAGCATATTCTCAATCCGCTGATCCGGTTTTCTGCAAAGCTCCGGCATATGACAGGGCTTTCCCTGTTCCTGATTTTCGGCGTGTTCTTTTCCTCGATGTTTGTCACAAATGACGTTTCACTCGTGATTTTTGTGCCGCTGACCATCATGCTGTTTCGTGCGGGCGGCAAAGAGCAATATATTCTGCCGGTGATTACAATGGAGAATATCGCTGCGATCCGCGGCTCGCTGCTTACGCCGTTCGGCAGCCCGCAGAATCTGTTTCTGTTTTCGCAGTCCGGCATGAGCGCGGGACAGTTTTTGCTGCTGATGCTCCCGCTTTGCCTGATGTCTGCGGTTTTGCTTGCGGTGTTTGTCTGTGTGCTCTACCGCAAAGATCTGCGGGAACCCATTGCCTTTTCTGTGACGGAAGCAGCACCGCAGCAGCCCCCGGAGCGCCGGCACATCCGGATCGCTTATATCACCTTGTTTGCGCTCATCATCTTCACGATCGTTTCACGCACCGCTTATTGGTGGGCGGCTGTGCTGATCGTGCTTGCTGTGATCGCTGCCGTTGACCGCGGTCTTTTTCGGAAAGTGGATTATGTGCTGATCGTCACGTTTTTCTGCTTCTTTATCTTTTCTTCGTCCATTGCTGCCAATACGCATATCGCAGCAATGCTCGGCAAGGCGGTCGCCGGTCATGAATATTGGTGGGCGATCGGTCTGAGCCAGATCATCTCCAATGTGCCTGCCTCGATCGTGCTCTATCCCTTTGCGGAGAATTTTGCCGGATTGATCTACGGTGCGGATACTGCGGGACTGTGCTCCCTGATCGGTTCGCTCGCTTCTGTCATCAATTACCGCATCTATGTCAGAGAATATCCGCAGAACGGAAAGCAGTTTATTCGTACATTCACACTCGTAAGCTGGGCATTTTTCCTGATCGTTGTGGTGCCCGGATTTTTGCTTGCAAAATAAGCATTGCATGAGATTTGGGATGGAAAGGGCGTGTTCACTTTGAAAAGACGGGTCATGCAGACGGCTGCCGTGATGTGTGCGGCGGTTCTGTTGCAGCAGATGCCGGCAGATGCGCAAAGTTTGCTTGGTGACTGCAATGCCGACGGCTATGTGGATGCAGCCGATGCCGATGCATTGCAGAAATGGCTGCTGTGCGCGGAATCGCTTCCCGATTGGCAGGCGGCTGACTGGGATCAGAACGGCAGACTGAATGCCGCAGATCTCTCCGGCATCAAACAAATGCTGCTTGCTGCACCAAAGCGGATCGTGCCTGTTTCGGATATTGACGGGCTGTTTGCAGCCGTGCGCAATGCGCTTCCGGGGGATGTGATACGGGTCGCACCGGGTACTTATGACTATACCGGCTATTGGGGTGCGCAGAAAATTGATTCCGCTGCTTCCGGTACCGAACAGGCTCCCATTGTGCTGACGGCTGCCGATCCGGAACAGCCGCCCGTTCTGACCGGTTCTGCACCCGAAAACGGCTATGTGCTGCATATTCAGGGGGATCATTGGATCCTCGATCATCTTTGTGTGACCAACGCGCAGAAAGGCATCGTGCTTGACCATTCCAGCCATTCGGTGATCCGGTATTGTGAGGTTTGCAATACCGGCGCGGAAGCCATTGCACTGCGGGACGGCAGTTCCGATTGTACCGTGTCACATTGCAATATTCACCACAGCGGATTAGTCTCACCCGGATACGGCGAAGGCGTTTATATCGGCAGCGCGGTCAGTACGACCGGATTTGATTATCATTGCGACCGCAATCGGGTTTCAGACTGCGTTTTTCGGGAGATCGCTGCGGAACATGTGGATGTGAAGGAATTCACCACCGGCACGGAGATCTGCGGCTGTACATTTTTCGGTGACGGTATGACCGGCGAGAATTATGCCGGCAGCTTTATTGATATAGCCGGAAATGACTGCTATGTGCATGATAATATCGGCTACCGGAACGGCAATCCGAAGATCGCGGCGGCATTTGAGATCCACAATCAGGCGGAGGGCTGGGGCTATCATGCCGTGTTTGCGGATAATACGCTTTATATGGATCAGGAATACGGCGCGGAGCAAACCAGCCGCAGAATGTATGTTGTGGACGGCTGGTTCAGCGATTTTTCTGTGCGGCATAATCTGGTCGATTACGGCAGCGGACTGATCCCTGCTGCGCCGGAACATTATAATTCGGATTATGTGACATTTCTCCCCACAGATCGGGGGTGACAAC